>CAIYQF010000156.1 GCA_903928325.1 uncultured beta proteobacterium
AGGCAATACGATCGGTAATGGCGTCAAGCGCCACTTTGGAATTGAGCATAGGCCCATGTTAAATGTGCGCATCCGCCTTGGCTGTGAATTTTTTTACCATCCTCTGGTTGAAAACTTGGGCCGGCAGCGCAGGTAACAGACCCCAACGCCATGGATCGGCGCTCATGCAGTGCAATAGAAACTGACCGCTAAACCAGCAATGTCCACCCGCATCGAAAACACGCAGCCCGACTCGGGGTACAAAGCCAGCTCCGCCGGGCTGCGGCCATGGCGAGCAGTGGTAATGAACAGGGTTTTGAGGTCCGGGCCACCAAAACACGGCATGGTCGGGCATTGCGCGGGAACAGCGTGCTGCGACAGCAGCGCGCTGTTGGGTGCAAATTGGCACACCCGTGCGCCCTCAAACATGGATACCCAGTAGTTACCCGCAACATCGACCGCCGCGCCGTCCGGGCGACCCTGGTAGCTGTCGTCCTGAAAAGCCCAGCCTGCGGGCTTGGGCGCGAATTGCAAAAACGTGCGGTGTGCACTTAGCGTATTCGCGTCCAGGGAATAATCCCAGGTGTGCACGGTGTGGTCAGGGGTGTCGGCCCAGTACACGGTACAGTTGTCCGGCGCCCAAGCCAGGCCGTTGCCCGTCAGTGCACCTCCAGCTTGGCGTTTTACGCTTGCCGTGCCGCTTTGGCGTGCGTCAATGCTAAACAGGGCTGCAGCGTGGCTGGCCTTGGGCTCGTCAATCGTTCCGACCCAAAACCGCCCCAGCGCATCGCATTTGCCGTCGTTGGCGCGAACCGTGGCCGGGTCATAGGGTAGCTCGACAACCGGATCGAGCACGCCGCCCCACGTGCGTGCGCGAAAAACCCCATGCCGCAGGGCCACGACCAGGCCGCCACCCAGAACGGGAGCAATGCAACCCGGCTCGCTGGGCATGTCCCATGCCTGCAATGCCCCGCCGTCGCACTGGGCGCGCAGGATTTTTTTCCCTGAAATATCGACCCAGTACAGCAACTGCTCTTGCGGGTGCCAAAAGGGCGACTCGCCCAACTCGTACGGCGCAGGGTGCAGTGTTTGCCAGGCGGGATATTGGATCATGGGTAGAGGCCTTCGAATCATCGGGTGGAGGTCAAGGCCTGATTGTGGCGCCTGAGCGCGTGTCCCAAAAACGAAAGCGCCCGGCAAAACCGAAGTCTTACCGGGCGAAAGGTCGAGGTTGCCCCCGAACCCCGTGAAGCATTTAGCGGTTGTACGCCGTTTCGCCGTGCGAGCTGATATCCAGGCCTTCGCGCTCGTCTTCTTCGCTGACGCGCAGTCCAATGACCATGTCAACCACTTTGAAGGACGCGAGAGACACCACTGCAGACCAAACCACCGTGGTCAGCACCGCTTTGGTCTGAATCCAGACCTGGGCGGCGATCGAATAATCCGCAGCGGTAATACCGGTTGCAGTGACCCAGTCAGCCACATAGCCAGGTCCACCCAGCGATGGCGAGTTGAACACGCCGGTCAAAATCGCACCCAAGATACCGCAGACGCCGTGCACGCCAAACACGTCCAGCGTATCGTCCGCACCCAGCAGCTTCTTCAAGCCGTTCACGCCCCACAGTCCAGCGAAGCCCGACAAGAAGCCAATCACCAGTGCGCCACCGATGCCCACGTTGCCCGCCGCCGGGGTGACGGCCACCAAGCCCGCCACTGCGCCCGATGCCGCACCGAGCATGGAGGCCTTGCCGCGCATCAATCCCTCGCCGATGCACCAAGCCAACACCGCTGCAGCAGTCGCACCGAAGGTGTTGATAAAGGCCAGGGCTGCGAAGCCATTGGCTTCCAAGGCGGAACCGGCGTTGAAACCGAACCAGCCCACCCACAGCAACGCAGCGCCCACCATGGTCAAAGTCAGGCTGTGAGGGGCCATGGATTCTTTGCCGTAGCCAATGCGCTTGCCAACCATGTAGGCGCCAACCAAGCCTGCCACCGCAGCGTTGATGTGCACCACGGTGCCACCGGCGAAGTCCAGTGCGCCTGCCTGCCACAGGTAACCGGCTTTGGCGTTCATGGCATCGACCACTTCCTTGCCGGTGTAGGCGTCAGGGCCCATCCAGAACCACACCATGTGCGCAATCGGGGCGTAGCTGAAGGTGAACCACAGGGCGGAAAACAGCAACACGGCAGAGAACTTCATTCGCTCGGCAAACGAACCCACAATGAGCGTGCAGGTAATTGCCGCAAAGCTGGCCTGGAAGGCCGCGAACACGATTTCAGGTATGTAGACACCCTTGCTAAAGGTCGCTGCATTGGCAAACGTGCCAGCGGCGTTGTCCCAGATCCCCTTCATGAAGAGTCGATCAAAGCCGCCAAAGAAGGCGTTGCCCTCGGTAAACGCAATGCTGTAACCGTATAGAAGCCACAACACAACGATCAGCGAAAACGTGACCATCACCTGCATCAGGACAGACAGCATGTTCTTGCTGCGCACCAGGCCGCCGTAAAACAGAGCCAGACCGGGAACGGCCATCATGATCACCAGCAGCGTAGACACCATCATCCAGGCGGTGTCACCCTTGTTTGGCACGGGTGCAGCGGGTGCCGACGCATCTGCTGCGGGTGCCGGGGCTGCAAGCGCAGCGGCGGGGGCGTCGGCTTTGGCCTCGGATACCGCCACGGCAGGCGCAGTGGTCTGTGCCAGTGCGAACGAGCCTGCGGTGAGCAATCCCAGACCCAGCGCGAGAGAGAGAAGTAGTTTTTTCATCATGAGTTCCTTTCTGTGCGGGCTTTACAGCGCTTCTTTGCCGGTTTCACCCGTACGGATACGCACGACCTGCTCTAGGTCGTACACGAAAATTTTTCCGTCGCCGATTTTTCCGGTGCGGGCAGCGCCTTCGATGGCTTCAATGACCCGGTCCAGCAGGGACGAGTCGATGGCTGCTTCGATCTTGACCTTGGGCAAGAAATCCACCACGTATTCAGCACCGCGGTACAGCTCGGTATGGCCCTTTTGACGGCCAAAACCTTTGACTTCCGTAACAGTAATGCCCTGAACGCCAATGCCGGACAAGGCTTCGCGCACCTCGTCGAGCTTGAACGGTTTAATAATGGCCGTAACTAACTTCATGGGTTCACCTCAGCTTCAAAAGAGTGGTTTGCAGGCACACCAGATTACTGCGCTGCCTCTCCGCGGGGACGGGAGATACCCTGATCAAGCAGAAGCCGTGCCAAGTTTGGCTAGTTATTTTTCCACGCCAGCCAACGAACCCCTTTTCAAGAGTCCTTGCATCGGCTATTATGACTGTATATAAATACAGTACGCACACAAACAGTGCGGTCACAACATTAAAGCTGGCAATAACGCACCGTTTCAGGGAGTTGTTTATGGGTCTGTCCTTGGTTCAAAGCCGCGTCTTGCTTGGGCTTGATGCCCTGCAAGTCACTGTTGAAGTCCACATGGCCAATGGTCTGCCCAGCTTTACGCTGGTGGGCCTGGCCGACGTGGAGGTGAAAGAGGCGCGCGAACGGGTGCGCTGCGCCATTCAGAACGCGGGTTTGGACTTCCCGCACAACAAGCGCATCACGGTGAACCTGGCCCCGGCCGACCTGCCCAAAGACTCCGGGCGCCTGGACCTGCCGATTGCCCTGGGCATTTTGGCAGCCAGCGGGCAAATTGACGGCGCTCGCTTGGCCGATTACGAGTTTGCCGGTGAGCTGTCGCTCTCAGGCGCGCTGTGCCCGGTACGCGGCGCCTTGGCCATGGCGCTTGCCTTGCACACCACCCAGGTCAATACCCGCCTCGTGTTACCCCCCGGTAGCGCTGAGGAAGCAGCGCTGGTGCCCGGCGCCCAGGTCTACCGCGCGGCACACCTGCTCGATGTAGTACGCCAGTTCGCCCCAGACGGCGCACTGTTGCCGGGGCCGGATACGACGGATGGCGACGGCTGGGCTAAGGTATGCCCGTCGCCGGTCCTTAAAGGCGGCGCGCCGGCCGACCTGGCCGATGTGAAGGGCCAGATCGGCGCCAAGCGCGCGTTGGAAATTGCGGCCGCAGGCGGCCACAGCCTGCTGTTAGTCGGGCCGCCGGGCGCGGGCAAGTCGATGTTGGCTCAGCGATTTGCTGGGCTGCTGCCACCCATGGCGACCGACGAGGCGCTGCAAAGTGCCGCCATTGGCAGCCTGAGCGGTCGCTTTGATATCCGGCGCTGGGGCCAGCGCCCTACTTGCAGCCCGCACCATTCGGCCAGCGCCGTTGCGCTGGTGGGCGGAGGCTCCCCGCCACGCCCGGGCGAAATATCGTTGGCGCACCACGGCGTGCTATTTTTGGACGAGTTGCCCGAGTTTCCCCGCAGTGCGCTCGAAGCCCTGCGCGAACCGTTAGAGACTGGCACCATCACCATTTCCCGCGCTGCGCGCCGGGCCGAGTTTCCGGCGCGCTTTCAACTCATCGCCGCCATGAACCCCTGCCCCTGTGGCTACCTAGGCGCCACCACGCGCGCCTGCCGCTGCACGCCCGACCAGGTCAGCCGCTACCAGGGAAAACTCAGTGGCCCGCTGATGGACCGCATTGATCTGCATGTGGAGGTGCCCGCCCTGCCCGCGCACGATCTGCTGGGCGCCCCGGCAGGCGAATGCACCGACAGCATCCGGGCGCGCTGTACCCAAGCCCATGCGCGCGCCACTGCGCGCCAAGGCAAGACCAACCAGGCGCTGACTGGCGGCGACATTGACGTCCACGCGCGCCTGGAGCCCACCGCCGCCAAATTTTTACAAAGCGCAGCGGCGCAACTGGGCTGGTCAGCGCGTGGGACCCACCGCACGTTAAAAATCGCCCGCACGATTGCCGACCTCGCCGACTCCCACTCCACAGCCTTGGCCCATGTGGCCGAAGCAATGCAATACCGGCGGACGTTGAAAAACGCCTGAGCACGGGCAGGAGACTTCGCATTTAGGCGGGACAATAGGCGGTTTGGCGCATCTTCTTTGGCCACATCTGAACCCCTCCCTCGTGTCCTACCCCCACATCCTGCAAGAAATCTTTGGCTACGAGCGCTTTCGTGGCCCCCAGCAAGACATCATTGAGCATGTGGGCGGCGGCGGTGACGCCTTGGTGCTTATGCCCACCGGCGGCGGCAAGTCGCTGTGTTACCAGATCCCGGCGATTGCGCGTCAGCGTGCGGGCCACGGCGTCACGATTGTCATCTCACCGCTGATTGCGCTGATGCACGACCAGGTGGGCGCGCTGCACGAGGCCGGGGTCAGCGCAGCATTTTTGAACTCCACGCTGTCGGGCGAAGAGGCCCACCAGGTCGAGCAGCGCTTGCTGCGCGGCGAGATCACCCTCTTGTACGCCGCGCCCGAGCGGGTGACCACGGCGCGCTTTTTGGCGCAACTCGACGCGCTTTACGCGCGTGGCCAACTCAGCCTGTTTGCCATCGACGAGGCGCATTGCGTCAGCCAGTGGGGCCACGACTTTCGCCCCGAATACCGAGCGCTGACTGTGCTGCACGAGCGCTATGTGGGCGTGCCGCGCATGGCGCTGACCGCCACCGCCGACGACCTGACGCGTGCCGACATCCTGGAGCGCCTGCAACTTCAGGACGCGCGCGCCTTTGTCAGCAGTTTCGATAGGCCCAATATTCGCTACACGATTGTGGAAAAGCGCGAGGCTACGGCGCAGCTGCTGCGCTTTATCGAACGTGAACACGACGGCGACGCGGGCATCGTTTACTGCCAGTCGCGCAAAAAAGTAGAAGACATTGCCCAAACCCTGTGCGAAGCCGGGATTGACGCGCTGCCCTACCACGCGGGGCTCGACAGCAAACTGCGCCAAACCCACCAAGACCGGTTTTTGCGCGAAGAAGGCGTGGTGATGGTGGCCACGATTGCGTTTGGCATGGGCATCGACAAACCCGACGTGCGCTTTGTGGCCCACCTGGATATGCCCAAGAACATCGAGGGCTACTACCAGGAAACCGGCCGC
>CAIYQF010000157.1 GCA_903928325.1 uncultured beta proteobacterium
GAGGCCGACGAGTCTGACGCGTCGTTTTTGCACCTGCAGCCGGTGATGGCGGTGGTGACCAATATCGACGCCGACCACATGGAAACCTACGGCCACGACTTTGGCCGCCTCCAGCAAGCCTTTGTCGACTTCTTACACCGCATGCCGTTTTATGGCACCGCCATTTTGTGCACCGACGACCCGGCCGTGCGCGCCATCGTGGACCAGGTGACCTGCCCGATTACCAGCTACGGCTTTGACGAGGGCGCCCAGGTGCGCGCCGTCAAAGTGAGCGCGGTGGACGGGCAAATGCACTTCACCGTGCAGCGGCGCAACGGCGTGACCCTGCCGGACCTGGACGTAGTGCTCAACCTGCCGGGCCGCCACAACGTGCTCAACGCCTTGTCGGCCATTGCCGTGGCGGTGGAACTCAATATTGACGACGCGGCGGTGCAAGTTGCGCTGGCCGAATTCAAAGGCGTGGGCCGCCGCTTCCAGCACTACGGCGACCACGCGCTGCCCCAGGGCGGCGTGGTCACCGTGGTGGACGACTACGGCCACCATCCGGTGGAAATGGCGGCCACGCTAGCTGCTGCACGCGGCGCCTTTCCCGGGCGGCGCCTGGTGCTGGCCTTCCAACCCCACCGCTACACCCGCACGCGCGACTGTTTTGAAGACTTCGTCAAGGTCATGGGCCAGGCTGACGCAGTTCTGCTGGCCGAGGTCTACGCCGCGGGCGAGGCGGCCGTGGTAGCCGCGGATGGCCGCGCCCTGGCCCGCGCCTTGCGTGTGGCGGGCAAGGTGGAGCCGATGTTTGTCGACGACATCCATGCCATGGCCGCTGCCGCCGTGGCCAATGCCCAGGCAGGCGACGTGCTGCTGTGCATGGGAGCGGGCTCGATCAGCGCGGTGCCCGCCAAGGTTGTGGAGTTGTTGCAGGCCCATACGCACGCCACGGGAGCCCCGGCATGAACCCGCAATTCTTTGGCAAAGTGGCGGTGCTGATGGGCGGCTCATCGGCCGAGCGCGAGATTTCCCTCTTGTCCGGCAACGGCGTGCTTCAGGCGTTGCGCTCCCAGGGTGTGGACGCCCACGCGTTTGACCCGGCCGAGCGTGAACTCTGGACACTCAGGGCCGAAGGCTTTGTACGCTGCTTTATCGCCCTGCACGGTCGCTTTGGTGAAGACGGCACCATCCAAGGCGCGCTGGAGCTGATGGGCATTCCCTACACGGGCTCGGGCGTGATGGCGTCGAGCATGGCCATGGACAAGGTGATGACCAAACGCCTGTGGAGCGCCGAGGGCCTGCCCACGCCGCGCTCTTGCGTACTCGGACCCGACCAGCGCGGCGAGGCGGATTTAGGGCGCGTACTGGCCAGCCTGGGACTACCGCTGATCGTGAAACCGCCGCACGAAGGTTCTTCGATTGGCATCACCAAGGTCACGCAGGCCGATCAACTGGCGAGCGCGCTGGCACTGGCTGCGCAGTACGAGCCCGAGGTCTTGTGCGAGGAATTCATTGTGGGCGAGGAAGTGACCTGTCCGGTGATGGGCAGCGGCGCACTCGCCACTGCGCTGCCGATGGTGCGCATCCAGGCGCCTGATGGCGCCTACGACTACCAGAACAAATACTTTACTGACGCCGTGTCCTACCTCTGCCCCAGCGGCTTGCCCGCTGCTGAAGAAGCAGAGATCGCACGCATCGTGCTGGCGGCCTTCCGCGCACTGGGTTGCCGGGGCTGGGGCCGAGCGGACCTGATGGTTCGTGCCAGCGACCGCAAGCCCTTTTTGCTGGAGATGAACACCTCGCCGGGCATGACCAGCCACTCGCTGGTTCCGATGTCGGCCCGTGCCCAGGGCATCAGCTACGAGGACTTGTGCGTGCGCCTGCTGGCCTTAGCCTCGCTAGACACCAGCCCCACCCACCGGAGGGCGCCATGAACCGCAGGGAGGAATCGGGCCTCGATGTGCGCCTTATGAACGCGGCTACCGTGCTACTGCTGCTGGTGTTTTGCGCCTCCTTGGTGCTAACCACCACGCGCTGGGTAGCCAGCCGTTCGGCTTTTTCTTTGCAAGGCATTACGGTGCTGGGCGACACCGGCCACAGCAATGTACCCACCGTGCGCGCCCACGTGGTCTCGCGGGTCAAGGGCTCGTTTTTCACCGTCAACCTGGGCCAGACGCGCGAGGTTTTTGAGACCATGCCCTGGGTGCGCAAGGCCGTGGTGCACCGCGACTTCCCCAACCGCCTGCGGGTGCAACTGCAAGAGCACCGGGCCGCCGCTTTTTGGGGCGACGAGAGCGAGCCGCGCCTGCTTAACAGCTTTGGCGAGGTGTTTGATGCCAATGTCGCCGAAGTGGAACAAGACGGCCTGCCGCGCCTGAACGGGCCGCAAGGCCAAAGCGGCTCGGTGCTGGCCACGTACCGGGCCTTGGAGCCGCAGTTTTCGGCCATGAACCTCTCGGTTGACGCGCTGGAGCTCACCAGCCAGGGCAGCTGGCGCATTGTGCTCAATGGCGGTGCAGTGATTGAGGCCGGACGCGGGGACCTGGAAGAGGTCGGCAACCGCACCCGCAACTTCTTGAAGACCTTGACCCGCGTCGTAGCCCGCTACGACCGGCCCCTGAGCGCGCTGGAGACCGCCGATCTGCGCCATGAAAACGGTTATGCCATCCGCTTGCGCGGGGTTAGCACCCTGGTAAGCCCCAGTCCCATCCATTAAAGATCAACCCAGCAGGTACGCACCATGGCCCGAGAATACAAAGACTTAGTCGTCGGTTTAGACATCGGCACCGCCAAAGTGATGGCGGTGGTGGCCGAGGTGCTGCCTGGCGGCACGCTGCGCCTGGCCGGCTTTGGCTCGGCCCCGAGCAATGGCCTCAAACGCGGCGTGGTGGTCAATATCGACGCCACGGTGCACAGCATCCAGCAAGCACTAAAAGAAGCTGAGCTGATGGCAGATTGCAAAATCACACGGGTCTACACCGGCATCACTGGCAGCCATATTCGCGGTATCAACTCCAGCGGCATGGTGGCCATTAAGGACCGCGAGGTGACGCAAGCCGACGTGACCCGCGTGGTGGAAACCGCCAAGGCCATCCATATTTCCAGCGACCAGCGTCTGCTTCTGGTGGAGCCGCAAGAGTTCATCATCGACGGCCAGGATGTCAAAGAGCCCATCGGCATGAGCGGCATGCGCTTGGAGGCCAAGGTGCACATCGTCACCGGGGCGCAAAGCGCGGC
>CAIYQF010000158.1 GCA_903928325.1 uncultured beta proteobacterium
AGGTCCACCAGCGCGTCGATGATTTTTTTACCCGCAAAGCTGTAGCGCACCAGCACCCAGGCCACCAGCAAACCCGCCACCGCGTTGACCAGCGCCGCCAGAAACGAGGCGCCAAACGTGAGCTGGTAGGACGCCACCACGCGCGGGCTCGACACTGCGGCCACAAACTGCGCCCACGTCAAAGTAAAGGTTTTAAACACCAGGGTCGAGAGCGGAATCAGCACGATGACGCTCAGGTAAAACAGCGTAAAACCCAGCGTAACCTTGAAGCCGGGCAGCACTTTTTTCGGGGCCCGCTTAGGCCGAGCCCCTAAGGCAACTGCAGCACCCATTTACTTGACCGTGTACAGCTTGTCGAACTGCCCGCCGTCGTTGAAGTGCACTTTTTGAGCCTCGGCAAACGAGCCAAAGTAGTCTTCCACCGTGAACAGGGTAATGGGCTGGAAAGTGCTGGCGTACTTTTTCAGGATGGCGGGGTTGCTTGGGCGGATGGCGTGCTGGGCGGCGATTTCTTGGCCTTCGTCTGAGTACAAAAAGTTCAGGTAGGCCTTGGCCTGCTCGGCCGTGCCTTTTTTGGCCACGGTGCGCTCCACCACGGCCACGGGGTTTTCGGCCACGATGGAGCTGCTGGGGTGAATCGCGTCCACCTTGCCCGCGCCAAACTCTTTGTCCACGGACACCACTTCGGACTCAAAGGTAATCAGCACGTCGCCAATATTGCGCTGCAAAAAGATGGTGGTGGCGTCGCGCCCGCCTTTGGCCAGCACCGGCACGTTTTTGTAGAGCTTGGCCACAAACTCCGCCGCTTGGGCGTCGGTGCCACCCTTTTTGCGCACCTGGCCCCAGGCGGCCAAATAGGCCATGCGGCCATTGCCGCCGGTTTTTGGGTTGACCACAATCACCTGCACGCCGGGCTTGATCAGGTCGTCCCAGTCCTTGATGCCCTTGGGGTTGTTGTTGCGCACCAAAAACAGCATGGTGGAGCTGGTGGGGGCGGCGTTGTGCGGGAACTTCTTGGTCCAGTCCTTGGCCACCACGCCGGTACTGGCCAGAAAGTCGATGTCGGTGGTGGTGTTCATGGTCACCACGTCGGCGTCCAGCCCGTCATTGACGGCGCGCGCCTGGGCGCTGGAGCCGCCGTGGGCCTGGTCAATCTTGATGTCCTTGCCAGTGGTTTTTTTGTAATTGGCAATGAAGGCGACATTGATGTCCTTGTAGAACTCCCGCGCCACGTCGTAGGAGGCGTTGAGCAAGGTGGTTTGGGCGCTGGCCCACTGGCTGGCGCCAAGCGCCAAAAGCACGAGGAATCGGGTAGCGGTTTTCTTGAACGACATGGGTGAATTCCAAATAGGTGGTCAAAGGGTGATAGAGGCGCCGCGCGGGTCGCTGGCGGCAAGGGTGCGAGGGTAAATTACTTTTTGGTGTAAATCTGGTCAAAGCTTGCGCCATCGGCGAAATGCGCCTTGTCGGCTTGCTCCCAGCCGCCAAAGGCCTCGTCAATCGTGAAGAGTTTGATCTTGGCAAACTGCTTGGCGTACTTGGCCTGCGCTTTGGCCGATACGGCGGGGCGGTAGAAATTTTTGCCAATGATGTCCTGGCCCTCTTCGGTGTACAGGTACTCGAGATAAGCCGTGGCCAGGGCGCGGGTGCCTTTTTTGTCCACGTTTTTGTCCACCACGGCCACGGCGGGTTCGGCCAAGATGCTCAAGGACGGCGCCACCACGTCAAACTTGGCGCCAAACTCTTTTTCTAACAAATAGGCCTCGTTTTCCCAGGCAATCAGCACATCGCCCTGGCCGCGTTGGGCAAAAGTGATGGTCGATCCACGCGCCCCGGTGTCCAAAATCGGCACATTGGCAAACAGCTTGGCCACAAAGTCTTTGGCTTTGGCGTCGCTTCCCGTTTTGCGCTTGGCAAACTCCCAGGCCGCCAGGTAGTTCCAGCGCGCACCGCCCGAGGTTTTGGGGTTGGGGGTGATCACTTTCACGTCGGGGCGCACCAGGTCGTCCCAGTCTTGGATGTGCTTGGGGTTGCCCTCGCGCACCACGAGCACGATGGTCGATGTGTAAGGCGAGGCGTTGTGCGGCAGGCGCTTTTGCCAGTCCGGCGCAATCCAGCCGCCGTTTTTGACTACCGCGTTGGTGTCACCGGCCAGCGCCAGCGTGGCCACGTCGGCGTCCAGCCCGTCGATGATGGAGCGGGCCTGCTTGCCCGAGCCGCCGTGACTTTGCTGGATGCGCACGTCCTGGCCGGTCTTCGCTTTCCAGTATTTGGCAAAGGCGGCGTTGAAGTCCACATACAACTCGCGCGTGGGGTCGTAGGACACATTGAGCAGGCTTACCGCCTGCTGCGCCGCCGCGCCAGCGGATGCGCACGCCAGCACAGCGGCTGCCAGCGCCAAACCGGCCGCCTGAAGGCCAAAACGGGAGAAAAACAGCGGCGCAGCGCGGGAAGGGATCACGAAACAACTCCAGAAAAAGCCATGCAATAGTGCGATGGAGCGGATTCTGGAGCCGTCTCGTTAAAACTAAAAATACTATTTTATTACTTCTATATGCTAAAAATAGTATTTTTCGGTCTGCGGGCTGTGCCTCATTGCGTCGCTTTGATGAAGTCCATCACGCCCTCGCGTGCGCAGCTGGCTGCTCAGCGCGTTCTTGGCAAACGATGCAGCGCGGCGCCTCTGGACGGGCCAGCAAGCGCTCCGGCGCGATGGCACAGGCGCAGTCTGTGCATTGG
>CAIYQF010000159.1 GCA_903928325.1 uncultured beta proteobacterium
GCATCTGCCTGCACTTTGGCCTGGCGCGCGACGATGGCGGCGTGTGCCACCTGCGCGGTGATGACCCCAACCCCGAAAAAGAAGACACCGAATACGTCACCAGCATCATTGACGCGGTGCGCTGGCTAGGCTTTGACTGGGCACAAATGGGCAACGCACCGGGCAGCAACCCGGCGTTTCAGGCCAGCGACTACTTTGGCTTTATGTACCGCGCAGCCGAAGCGCTGGTCGAGGCGGGCCACGCCTATGTGGACGAACAAACGCCGGAAGAAATGCGCGCCAACCGGGGCGACTTTGGCAAGCCCGGCGTAGACAGCCCTTACCGGAGCCGCACACCGGCTGAAAACCTGGCGCGCTTTCGCGAAATGCGCGACGGTCTGCACGCCGACGGCAGCATGGTGCTGCGCGCCAAGATTGATATGGCCAGCCCCAATATCAATCTACGGGACCCGGCCATCTACCGCATCCGCCGCGCGACGCACCACAACACGGGCGACACCTGGTGCATCTACCCGATGTACACCTTTGCCCACCCGATTGAAGACGCGCTGGAGCAAATCACCCACAGCATTTGCACCCTGGAATTTGAAGACCAGCGCCCGTTTTACGACTGGCTGATGGAGCGCCTGATAGAAGCTGGCCTGCTGGCCAGCCCGCCGCCCAAGCAATACGAGTTTGCCCGCCTGAACCTGACCTATGTGGTGACCAGCAAGCGCAAACTCGCGCAACTGGTCTACGACCACAAAGTTAGCGGCTGGGACGACCCGCGTATGCCCACCATAGTCGGCCTGCGCCGCCGGGGCTACACGCCCCAGAGCCTGCAAATGTTTGCCGAACGCATTGGCGTGACCAAAAGCGACAGCTGGATTGATTACTCCACCCTGGAAGGCTGCTTGCGCGAAGACCTGGACGCGTCCGCCCCGCGCGCCATGGCCGTGCTAGACCCCCTAAAACTGGTGCTGACCAACTGGGACGACGTGATGGGCGCGGGCACGCTAGACGCCTGCAGCGCCCCCATGCACCCCCACCACCCCGACTTGGGCAACCGCCAGTTTGTGATGGGCCGTGAGGTGTGGATTGAGCGCAGCGACTTTGAAGAAACGCCCCCGGCCGGCTTTTTCCGCCTGTTCCCGGGCAACAAAGTGCGCCTGAAATACGGCCACATCATCGAATGCACCGGCGCCCTGAAAGACGCCAACGGCAACATCACCGAAGTGCACGCCACCCTCATCCCCGACACCAAAAGCGGCACGCCGGGCTCGTCCAGCGTCAAGGTCAAAGGCGTCATCACCTGGGTGGGCGTCCATGATGGCGTGACGGCGCAAGTGCGCCTGTACGACCGCCTGTTCAGCGACGAACAACCCGACGCCGGGGGCAAAGACTTCCTGGAAGGCCTGAACCCCAACAGCCTGAAAGTGGTGACCGCCATCGTGGAACCGACACTGGCCACCGCCCTGCCCGACAAGAAGTTTCAGTTTGAACGCCTAGGCTACTTTGTGGCGGACCGGGTGGACCACGTGGCGGGGGTGAAGGCGGTGTTTAATTTGGCGGTGGGGTTGAAGGATTCGTTTGGGAAGTGAAATAGAGGTGTTGCGCACGA
>CAIYQF010000160.1 GCA_903928325.1 uncultured beta proteobacterium
GCGCTTTACCAAGGCCGACATCGTCGTCATTGGCCTGATTGGCGAGCGCGGGCGCGAAGTGCAGGCCTTTATTACCGAAACCTTGGGTCCTGAGGGCTTGGCGAAAGCGGTGGTGATTGCCGCCCCGGCCAATGTGTCGCCGGTGCTGCGCCTTAAAGCCGCGCACCTGACGCATGTGGTGGCCGAATACTTTCGCGACCAGGGCAAAGACGTGCTGATGCTGGTCGACAGCCTGACGCGCGTGGCGCACGCCCAGCGCGAAATTGGCCTGGCCATTGGCGAGCCGCCCACGTCCAAGGGCTATCCGCCCTCGGTGTTTGCGCTGTTGCCCAACTTGATTGAACGTGCGGGGGTGGGCCGCCACGGCTTTGGCTCAATCACCGCCATCTACACCGTGCTGGCCGAAGGCGACGACGGCAACGACCCGATTGTCGACATCGCCCGCGCCTCGCTCGACGGCCAGGTCATGCTCTCGCGCAAACTGGCGGACGCGGCACATTACCCGGCCATTGACCTGACCGGCTCCATCTCACGGGTGATGCAAAACCTGCTCTCGCCCACGGATTTGAAGCTGGCCAACCGCTTTCGCCGCCTGTGGTCGCTCTACCAGCAAAACGTGGACCTGATCCAGGTGGGCGCCTACCAATCCGGCACCAACGCAGAAATTGACCAGGCCATCGTGCTGCGCGAGACGATGGAGCGGTTTTTGTGTCAAGACATGTATGAAGGTGTCGATGAAAGCAACACGCGCACCGATTTGCGTGTGCTGATGGAGTTGTGATGCACCCGAAACGGACTACCCCATGAAAGTGCGCGCCTGCTGGTCGGCCCTGGAAAAAAAGGCGGAACAAACCATTACGCAACTGCGCGCTGAGACCGTGCAGGCCGAAAAGCTGCGCGAGTCCCTGCTGAGCAGCCAGCAGCGCCTGGAGCACATGTACGAAGAGTACCGCGCCAAGAACGCTGCTATCGACAGTTCCAAAGGCATGTCCGACGCCTTGAACCAGCGCCAGTTCATGTCCCAACTGCTCACGCTGCGCGAACGCGTGGCCCAGGACATAACCAAATCAGAGATGCACCTGCACAACCTGGCCCAGCGCATGCTGCTGGCCGAGACCGAGCGGCTGAAAATGAAAACGCTGTCGGAAAACGATTTGCAAGCGGTCCAGGTGCATGTGCGTCGGCGCGAGCAACGCAGCATGGACGAGCTCGGCATGCAGCAATTCAACCAGGCGCGCGCCGCATGAGCCCCTCGGGCGGCCTGTTTTGGCACCTGCACGCTTGGCGCCAACAGCGCCACTGGCGCGCCGCCTGTACCGATATCGGCCAATGGCTGGCCACTTTGCCACCAGCGGCCAAGGACCAGACGGCGCCAGACAGCCTGGTTGTCATTGGCGCCAGCGCGGGCTGGATGCTGCCGAGCGCGTGGTTGCAAGGCTTTGAGCGAGTGGACACCTTTGACCTGGACCGCTGGGCGGGGCCGCTGTTTAGGCGCCGCCACGGGGCCGCATTGCACGCGTCTGGCACCGCACTGGCGTGCCACACCCGCGACGCCTTGACTGAGCTGGACGCCGTGCTCAGCGCCCACCCCCAGGCCGTGGTGCTGTTTGACAACGTGCTGGGGCAGCTTCGTTTTCACTGCGTCAGCATCGACGAGGCCAGCCAGCGCATCGCCAAAGTCACCCGTCGCATGCGCGGCCGGCGCTGGGGCAGCGTGCACGACGCCTACTCTGGCCCGACCCACCCACGCCGCGCCGACATGCCCGCACCCGCCATGCACCGCAGCGTACTAGCGCGCGCTGCCAGTTCGGGTGCTGTCGGCCCCAAAAGCAATACCCAAGCCTCACAGCCCATGGGCGCAGGTTTTGACACCTTTGGCCAGCAACTCCAAGCGCAAGGCCCATGGCTGGACCACCTGACCGAGGCGGTGTTCCCTGCTGGTACGCTGGTGCACCATATTGCCTGGCCCTATAGTGCGCGCTATGGCCATTGGCTTCAAGCCGGGTGGGTAGCAGCATGAAATTTCCTTGGATGGCGGCGCAGCACGCACCAGCGCTGGCAGGGGCGATGGGCGCGCTGGTGTGTGCGGTGGCGGTGTTGGCGTCCTGCGGCGGCCAAGGCAGCTCCAACACAAACACCACAAGCACCCCTTCTTCCAATACCCAGACTACCAGCAGCCCAAGCAGCACACTGGCCGGGGGCTACCAGGGCACGGTGTCATCCGATGGCAACGCCTACACCAGCGACTTTGTGAGCTTTGTCACCCCCGGTCTGGCCTGGTACGCGCTGTACTACCTGCGCAGCTCGGACGCCAGCATTTACCCGGTCATTTTTAAAGGCCAGCTCAGCAGCGTGAGCGCTAGCTCTGCCAGCATAAGCAGCCCAGGGCTGACGGCGTTTCAGTTTGGCAACCGCCTGGGCACCGGCGGGGCCACGCTGTCCAATGCATCGGTCTCGGGCTACCAAATTGCATTGAGCGGTATTACACTGACCAATAACCAAGTCAACCCCAGCTTCGCGCCCAGCGCGATGGCAACCTACACCACGTCCACGGGAAGTTGGGCCGGTACCCTGACCGACAACCTCAGCACCGCTTCCACCGATCTGACACTTACGTTCAACAGCAGCGGCACGCTCACCAGCGACAGCAGCTATGCCAATTGCCCCTTGGCTTTGACGCTCACGCCCGAATCGCAGACATCCAACCCCTATTTTTCAGCCACCCTGGCCATTGCCGCCCATACCGGCTGCCTGCGCGCCCCCGCATCCACTGCAATCACCCTGACCGGTATTGGCTTTATCCACGCCTCCACCGTGAGCGGAAAGACCAAACGCCTGGAACTGGTGCTGACCGACAGCACCGGCAGCGGCATTTCATTTCGTGGTGACCAGTAATAATGGCTCAAATTTTCGGCTTTGGTGCCGATTCCCAACACACGGTCCCTGATTTGCCGCGCACCCAGGCCCACTTGCAAGGGCCGCGCAACGGGCTCTTTCCCTTTGACTACGTAAACAGAGAAGCACTATGAAGAGAACCATCGTTGAAGTAATTCTGGCTCTGGCGCTCATTGGCGCTGGAGCCTTTGGCTGGACCAACTGGAAACAAAACCAGGCCGCCACCGGCCAGGTCACCGCGCTCAAAGCGGCCTCCGAAGAAGCAGCCAAAGCCGCCGCCGACACCGCAGGCGCCGTCAAAGCTGCCGAAACCGAGATGGCCGCCCTGCGCGAAGAAATGGCGCCACTGGAGGGCAAAGTACAGCAACTCGATGCGGTCAAAGCCGCCATGGCCAACGGCACCACCTTGGCCGACCTGGAAGCAGCCTACAAATCCCAGAAAAACCTGTCCGCTGAACGCCAAGTGGGCCTGGGCGCGCTGCGCATGCTCACCAAGGGCGCAGAAGACCCGGCTGCGATGGAGGCGTTTCGCAAGGCGCTGCAGATGTCCGAGCTCGGCGACCGCAAGAACACCATTTGCGCAGCCCAAATCGGGCTGGCTGCTGCGGGCGAAAAAGTCGCCGTCATGGCCGAATGCCTGCCCAAAGGTGCCAAAGCCGCAGGCGACAAGGAAGAAAAAGCCGCCCATGGCGACACCCATGCCAAGGACGACGGACACGACCACGGCGACAGCCACGCCAAGGACGACGGCCACGGCAAACCCGGCGACAAGAAAGAACCCGAAAAGCACGCCGCACACTGGTCATACGACGGCGAAATGGGCCCTGCGCACTGGGGCAAGGAATTCCCCACATGCGCCAAGGGCAAATCGCAGTCGCCGCTGGATATTCGTGGCCCGTTTGTCAAAGCCCGCGTGGTGGTCACCGCCGACTACAAAGAAGGCCCCCTGAAAATGATTAACAACGGGCACACCATCCAGGTCAATGTGGTGCCTGGCAGCAAATTGCGGATCGATGGCGTTGCGCATGAGTTGCTGCAGTTCCACTTCCACCGCCCCAGCGAAGAAAAAATCGACGGCAAACCCATGGCCATGGTGGTCCACTTTGTGCACAAAAATGCCGAAGGCAAGCTCGCTGTCTTGGGCGTGCTGCTCAAAGAAGGTAACGAAAACCCCGGTATCAAAACCCTGTGGGCCAATATGCCCACCGAGGAAGGCCCCGAAGTCGCCCCCGAGGGCGTGAACTTCAACCCCGCCAACCTGTTGCCGCGCGAATTTGACTACTACAGCTACGAAGGCTCATTGACCACGCCGCCCTGCACCGAAGGCGTTCGCTTCTTTATTCTGAAAACCACGGTCAATGTGGCCAAAGAGCAAGTCAACAGCTTCCCGTTCAAGGTCAATGCACGCCCGGTGCAAGCCCTTAACGGCCGTGAAATCCTGGCCAACTGATAGAGCCGCTAGGCATTACCCCTTTCAACCCAGACCTATGCCATGAAAAAACAATCCTCGCTGAGTGCCATTTTTTTCACCGCATTGATCACCACCGTGCTCGTAGGCGCCCTGGTGTGGGGCGCGGTGGCCGCTGGCTGGCTTCAGTTTGGCTCTGCCAAGGTGGAGTCGCGCGACAGCCTGCTCGACACCGCCGCGGGCACCCTGGGTAAAAAGGGCGGCAATTTCGTCTGCGAGGTCACAGTGTCCACACCCCAAGGCGCGCTCAACTCCGAGCCCAAGGTCTACCAAGATATTTTGGTCGCCGGGCTGGAGCCCGAAGCCAAGGCCGGCTGGTACCAGGGCGAGTACACCATCTCGGAGTCGCGCAAAGGTGCTTTGCGCATGGAGGGCACCAAGGCCTTTGTCAGCC
>CAIYQF010000161.1 GCA_903928325.1 uncultured beta proteobacterium
CGTACGGTGGACTTTAAAAACACGGTGATTGTGATGACCAGCAATATTGGCTCGCACATGATTCAAAGCATGGTGGGCCAAGACAGCGAAGACATCAAGGACGCGGTGACCGGTGAGCTAAAGAACCACTTCCGGCCTGAGTTTTTGAACCGGATTGACGAAACCGTGGTGTTCCACGCTTTGGACGCCAGCCACATTGCCAGCATTGCCAAAATTCAACTGCAAACGCTGTCCAAGCGCTTAGAGCGCATGGACTACACCTTGGAAGTGTCGGACGCTGCGGTGGCTGAGCTGGCCAAAGTCGGATTCGATCCGGTGTATGGCGCGCGTCCTCTCAAGCGGGCCATTCAGCAACGGCTGGAAAACCCGTTGTCCAAACTGCTGCTGGAAGGGAAATTCATTCCCAGGGATGTCATCGCGGTGGATGTGGACCCCATTCGTGCACCGGGCCAATTTACCTTTGATAAAGTAGCCTGACGTAGCGCTGTAATCGGTCACCACCTCAGGTGGGGCGGTCACAGCGGCTTACGGTGCTTTGATGGCGCTGGCTTCGGCGGACACGCGGCGGGCGCCGTCAAAGCGGCGTGCCCAATAAGCCAAGCCCATGTCCTCTACCCGGACTTCGGCGCCGGGCTTGGGGGAGTGAATGAACTTACCGTTGCCGATGTAAATACCCACGTGGCTAAACGCGTGGCGCATGGTGTTGAAAAACACCAGGTCTCCTGGGCGAAGCTCGGCGCGGTCAATGGTTTGGGTGGCAGCAGCTTGTTGGGCCGCATTGCGCGGCAAAACCAGTCCAATGGTTTGTTCGAACATGGCTTTGACAAAGCCGCTACAGTCAAAACCGGTGTCCACGGTGCTGCCGCCGCGGCGGTACGGGACGCCCAGGAACCCCATGGCGCCAACCACCAAGTCTGACGCCTGGGCCTGGACCTGGTTGCTGGCCTCGCCAATGCGTGAAAGTAGGCCTTTTTCGGTCAAAAACGTGCTGAGTTCATCGACCGGCGTTTGGGTTTGCGCAGCAGCATTAACACTGCTCAGGGCAATCAAAAGGGCTAGTGAGGAATACGCGCGCATCACAGGATAATAACGTTTCACCTTGGCTGCTGTCAAGCTACTTTGCTGGTGCTCGAAGCGCTAAGTGCTTGATCTGCTTACAAAATTTTCAAGAAGCTAACGTGGGTTTGCCCGCTTTTTGGGCTATTGGCGCTTGCGGTGCCGCAGTGGTTATGCTTCTGGCCATCCTTCAATCGAAAGAACAACATGCTGCTCGACGCCGACGACAGCCAGCTGGTGCTGGTGGATTACCAACTCAAACTCATGCCCGCCATGCTGGACGCGCCGGTGGTGATTGCCAACGCGGTGCGCTTGGCGCGCTTGGCGACGCTGATGTACGTCCCCGTGGTGCTGACCGAGCAAGCCCCGTCCAAGCTGGGCGCTACCCTGCCCGAAATTCAAGCGGCGCTGCGTGTCCTACCGGGTGCCGCAGCCCGAACGCTGGAAAAAATGCATTTCAGCGCGGTGGAAGCGGGCCTGGGCGACTGGCTGCGCCCACTACCCAAACCGGTGCAAGGCAATGCGCGCAGCCTGCCCAAGCACTTGCAAAAGGCGTCTGCGGACGCCGAACCGCGCGCCACCATCGTGCTGGCAGGGTGCGAAGCGCATATTTGCCTGCTGCAAACTGCGCTGGACTTGCTGGAAGACGATTTTGAAGTGTGGGTGGTGACGGATGCTTGCAGTTCGCGCACCGAGCGTAACCGCGATGCGGCCTTTGACCGGCTGGCCGGTGCCGGTGCCGAACTGGTGACCACCGAGATGGTGGCGTTTGAATGGCTGCGCGGTGCCGAGCATCCGGCCTTCAAGGGCGTGCACGCGTTGGTTAAGTAAATGAGGGGCTTCCGGGGTGTTGAGCGAAACCTGGGAAGTCAGTCTCTTGCAAGTTGCCTGTCCATAATTATGAATTCAGTTTTTGGCTGATTTCAGGACCCGCTTGGAGATATAAAAATGACCGCTTATGCAGAATTTCACCGCCGTTCCATCGCAGACCGGGACGGTTTTTGGGCCGAACAAGCCCAGCGCATTGAATGGCACACGCCGCCAACCCAAATTTGCGACTACAGCAACCCGCCGTTTGCGCGTTGGTTTGTCGGTGGCACCACCAACCTGTGCCACAACGCGGTGGACCGCCACCTCCAAGACCGCGCGAGCCAGAACGCACTGATCGCCGTGTCCACCGAGACCAACACCGAGCGCGCCTACACATTCGCCGAATTGCACACCGAGGTGCAATGCATGGCAGCCTCTCTGTTGGGTTTGGGCGTCAAAAAAGGCGACCGGGTGCTGATTTACATGCCCATGATTGCCGAAGCCACCTTTGCCATGCTGGCCTGCGCGCGCATAGGCGCCATCCACTCGGTGGTGTTTGGTGGATTTGCGGCCGGGTCGCTGGCCACGCGCATTGAAGACGCCTCGCCCACGGTGATCGTGAGCGCCGAGGCGGGTTCGCGTGGCGGCAAGGTGGTGGAATACAAACCGCTGCTGGACGAGGCGATTGCCACGTCCACGCACAAGCCCGCCGCCGTGCTGATGGTGGACCGCCAACTCGCTCCCATGAACCTGGTGGCCGGGCGCGACCACTTGTGGGCAGATTTGCGCCAGCAGCACCGCAATGCGGTGGTGCCCTGCGAATGGGTGGAATCCACCCACCCCAGCTACACCCTGTACACCAGCGGCACCACGGGCAAACCCAAAGGCGTGCAGCGCGACACCGGCGGCTACACCGTGGCCCTGGCCGCCAGCATGGAAAACATTTTTTGTGGAAAGCCGGGCGAAACCTACTTTTGCACCAGCGACATTGGCTGGGTGGTGGGTCACAGCTACATCGTCTACGGCCCGCTGATTGCAGGCATGGCGACCATTTTGTACGAAGGCTTGCCCATCCGCCCCGACGGCGGCATTTGGTGGAGCCTGGTCGAAAAGTACAAGGTCACCGTGATGTTCAGCGCGCCCACGGCCATTCGGGTGCTCAAGAAACAAGACCCCGAGCTACTTAACAAATACGACCTCAGCAGCCTGCGCGCGCTGTTTTTGGCTGGTGAGCCGCTGGACGAGCCCACGGCGCAGTGGATCAGCGCCGGTTTGGGCAAAGCCATCATCGACAACTACTGGCAAACCGAAAGTGGCTGGCCCATCCTGACCATCGCCAACGGCGTGGAAAAAGCGCCCAGCAAGTTTGGCAGCCCGGGCGTGGCCATGTACGGGTACAACGTCAAGCTGATTGACGAGAACACGGGTGATGAACTGGTGGGCGCAGACCAAAAAGGCGTCCTGACCATTGAGGGCCCGCTGCCTCCGGGCTGCATGCAAACGGTGTGGCAAGACGACGCGCGCTTTGTGAACACCTACTGGAAGAGCATCCCCGGCAAGCTGGTCTACAACACCTTTGACTGGGCCACACGTGACCAGGATGGCTACTACTTCATCCTGGGCCGCACCGACGACGTGATCAATGTGGCCGGCCACCGCCTGGGCACCCGCGAGATTGAGGAAAGCATTTCTGGTCACCCCAATATCTCGGAAGTGGCCGTGGTCGGCGTGGCAGACAACCTGAAGGGCCAGGTCGCCATGGCCTTTGCCATCGTCAAAGACGCCAACAGCTTGCCTGACGACGCTGCGCGCGCCAAATTGGAGGCCGAAATCATGAAGCTGGTGGATCACTCTATTGGTGCGATCGGTCGCCCTGCACGGGTACGGTTTGTGAGTGTGCTGCCCAAAACGCGCAGCGGCAAGTTGCTGCGCCGCGCCATCCAGGCGGTATGCGAGGGGCGGGACCCCGGTGACTTGACCACTATGGAAGACCCGTCTGCTTTGCAGCAAATCAAGGACATGGTCGCCCACTAGGCCTAAGACCACACGCCCCGCTTGGTTCGCCTGTAAATTTTGCCATCCCAAGATGGTGGCAGAATGCGCGCTGTTACTTAGGCCCTTCCTGCCGCAGTCGCATCCGCCAACCGGTCAAGCCGTGGAGCGGAAGGTA
>CAIYQF010000162.1 GCA_903928325.1 uncultured beta proteobacterium
CGCCTGGCGCACCCGGGCGAGAGCCGCAATGTGCACCAGTCGGTGACGCTGCTGGAGGCCATTGACGAGTTCCGCTTTGACGCGCTGATTGGCGGGGCCCGGCGCGATGAAGAAAAAGCCCGCGCCAAGGAGCGCATCTTCAGCCACCGCGACAGCTTTGGCCAATGGCAGCCCAAGGCCCAGCGCCCCGAGCTTTGGACGCTGTTCAACACCCGCTTGCAGCCGGGCGAACACTTTCGGGTGTTCCCCATCTCCAACTGGACCGAGCTGGACGTGTGGCAGTACATCGCACGCGAGCACATCGCCCTGCCCTCGCTGTATTACAGCCACCAGCGCCCGGTGGTGGAGCGCAAGGGCCTGCTGGTGCCGGTAACGCCACTCACCCCAGCGCTGGACCAGGAGCAGGTGCAACTGCGCGATGTGCGCTTTCGCACCGTGGGCGACATCACCTGCACCTGCCCGGTCGCCAGCCTGGCCGCCAGCGCGGCCGAAGTGGTGATCGAGACACTGGTCGCCGACGTGAGCGAGCGCGGTGCCACCCGCATGGACGACAAAACGTCCGAAGCCTCCATGGAAAAACGCAAGAAAGACGGGTACTTTTAATGACCACCACGCTAATGGTTATCGCCGCCCAAGCAGCAAACGCACAGGTTTTGGACCGCCACGCAGCCCTGAAATTCATCACCTGCGGCTCGGTGGACGATGGCAAGAGCACGCTGATTGGCCGCTTGCTGATCGACAGCCGCTCGGTGCTGCAAGACCAGCTGGAAAACGTGTCCAAAAGCGGCGCTGCCGACTTGGCGCTGTTCACCGACGGCCTGTCGGCCGAGCGCGAGCAAGGCATCACCATTGACGTGGCCTACCGCTATTTCGCCACCCCTGCGCGCAAGTTCATCATTGGTGACACGCCCGGCCACGAGCAATACACCCGCAACATGGTCACTGCCGCCAGCAGCGCCGACGCGGCGGTGGTGCTGGTAGACGCCACCAAACTCCAATGGAAGGACGTCGCTGAGGTCACCCTGTTGCCGCAAACCCGGCGCCACGCGCTCTTGCTCAAGCTGCTGCGCGCGCCCCGCATCGTGTTTGCCGTCAACAAGCTCGACGCACTGGAAGACCCGGCCCATCCGCACCAGGCCACCGAGGCGTTTACCTGCATCCGCGAGGCGCTGGAAACCTTTGCCGCCGCAGCGGGCATTGCGGTGGCGGCCACCATCCCGATTTCTGCGCTGCAAGGCCACAACGTGGTCACAGCCACGCCCGGCTGGTGCGGCTACCAGGGCGCCAGCCTCTTGCGCCTGCTTGAAACCCTGCCGGTCACGCCCGCAGAGGCTGCCCTGCCACTGAGCTTTCCGGTGCAGTGGGTAGAAAAATTCTCCAGCTCCAGCGATACCAGCCAGGGCAGACGCGTGTTGTGGGGCCGCGTGGCCACCGGAGCCGCGCAGGTGGGCCAAAGCATCACCGTGTTCCCCAGCGGCAAAACCGCCACCATCGCCCAGGTGCTTAACCACGTGCGCCAGCCCGAAGGCGTGGCGGCCAGCCACAGCGCGGGCATCGCGCTGGACCGCGAGCTCGATGTCTCGCGCGGCGACTGGCTGATGGCCGAAGACGCTGCCGTGGCGCAGAGCCAAACCGTGAGCGGCACGGTGGCGTGGATGGACGACGCACCCTTGGTCGTGGGCCGCGCTTACTGGGTGCTGCATGGCCACCGCTGGATCAAGGCCAAAGTGCAGCGCATCACGCACCGGCTCGACGTCAACACCTTGGCCCAAACCGCTGCCACTGAGCTCGAACCCAACGCCATCGGCCACATCACACTGAGCCTGCAGCAGCCCATTGCTGCACTTGCCTTTGGCCAGTCCCGCGTGCTGGGCGCGCTCATACTCGTGGACACCGCGACGCATGCGACCGCCGGGGCATTGTTGATCGAATAAACTCGACCGCTTCGCGCAAGCGCGCGACCGTTCTTATTACCGCCCCAAACCTCCCATGACCCATACCGTTACCGAAGCCTGTATCAAGTGCAAATACACCGACTGCGTGGACGTGTGTCCCGTGGACTGCTTCCGCGAAGGCCCCAACTTTCTGACGATTGACCCCGACGAGTGCATTGACTGCGCCGTCTGTATCCCCGAGTGTCCGGTCAACGCCATTTACGCCGAAGAGGATGCGCCCGCCGACCAGATGCACATGGAGGCTTTGAATGCCGAACACGCCCGGTTGCCCACCTGGAAAAGCATTACCAAACGCAAAGCGCCGCTGCCCGATGCGGACGACTGGAAAGACAAAACCGACAAGCTCTCCGAGCTGATCCGCTGATCGGCCTGCGGCACAACAG
>CAIYQF010000163.1 GCA_903928325.1 uncultured beta proteobacterium
CGACCATAAACCATTCGCCCATGGGCTCGGTGGTAATGGTGTCCACCACACTTTGCGATGCGGGGGCAATTTGCACTGCGTCCTGCAGCGCGTCCCAGGTAAGGAGTTCGTCGGAATCCAACGTGAGCAGATGCTCCATGACGGCCGGCTTGGTGAATTTGAAGGCTTGGTGCAGCACCACAGCCACCATCTCAGGGCTGGATTCCATCATTTGCACCAGAAAGCCGATTTCTTTGCGCTTCTCGGCCAGGCGCTTGCGCAGCACGTCTTTGCCCTCGGAGTCAGAGGTCAGGTCATCCAGCTCGGCTTGGTAGCCGGAGCGCAGTTGTTGGAAAAAGGGGGAAATGCTCATGGCGTTCTCAATGTGAGGGGTTGTTGGCGGCTTGCAAGAGCTGCGAAAAGTAGTTGTGCCAGATTTCACGCGCGGTGTCTGCCGGGCTGTCCAGCAGATTGCGGCGGCGGTTGTCGTCATAGGCCTGGCGCTTGTCGTCGTCTGATAGCACTTCGTAGGCCTCTTGAACCGCCCGAAAGCGCGCCGGTGCGTCGGGGCTGGCGTTGCGGTCGGGGTGGTAATGGGCGGCCAGGCGCCGAAACGCGGTTTTGATGTCGGCAGTGCTGGCACTGCCGGGCACGCCGAGTGCGCTGTAGAAGTCCGTCATAGCCCCTATTGTCGCTGTCTGGCGGCGGCGTGCGTGTGCGGCAAAGAACTTTCACCCTCAATGGGAAAGAATGATTAAACTCCGCGCTATTACTTGGAGAGTGTGATGGGTGTTTCAGCCGTTCGGGGTCCGTCAATTCATGTGCAGCCGGTCAAACCGCAGCGCGTGGACACCGCGCGCACGCTGGAAGCGCACCGGGCGATTCAGGTCAAAGAAGTCCCTCGCCATTCACCGGCCACACGTGTTGCGCTGGAACAGCGCCCCTCTGCATCGGCTGCCCCTAAAGCCAAGGGCGCGCATGTGGACGTTCGCGTCTAAGCCCTAAGCGTTTTTTCTTCGGGCAATGTCCGCCCAACCCAAACCAAGCTTGTGTATGAACCGTGTTCTTGCCCATACCGGGGCCCGCTTTCCCATCGTCCAAGCGCCCATGGGCTGGATAGCCCGCAGCACCCTGGCCAGTGCGGTATCAAGCGCAGGGGGCTTGGGCGTTATTGAAACATCGTCGGGCGAGACCGAAAACTGCCAGCGCGAGATTCGCACCATGGTCGCCAGCGGCCTGCCGTTTGGTGTGAACCTGCCGATTCGCTTTTTGAAGGACGACGCCATGCTGCGCTTTGTCTGCGAGTCCGGCATCCGCTTTGTGACCACGTCGGCGGGCAGCCCGGCAAAATTCATCGCGCCGCTCAAAGCCGCAGGCATTGTGGTCTACCACGCGGTGCCGACGCTTGAGACCGCCTTGAAATGCGTGGACGCCGGGGTAGACGGTCTGGTGGTCGAAGGCGGGGAGGGCGGTGGCTTTAAAAACCCGGAAGAGGTGAGCACCCTGGTGCTGCTGCAAGCCATCCGCGAACGCGTGGACGTGCCGCTGATTGCTGCGGGCGGCATTGTGGACGGGCGTGGCATGGCGGCAGCCTTTGCGCTGGGCGCCGAGGCCATTCAGATGGGCACCCGCTTCGTGGCAAGCGCCGAGAGCCCGGTGCACGCGCACTACAAACAGGCGATTGTCCAGGCGCAAATCACCGGCACCTGGATGCTCAACACCAAGTCAAGCCCCTGCATCCGCGCCCTGAAAACCGAATTCACCCAAAAAATTCACGAGGCCGGTTTGATGGGCCCGGACAGCTTTAACGGCATCCAGAGCGTCTACTTTGGCGGCGACATGAACGCCGCCCCCGCCCTGGCGGGCGAATCCGCCGGGCTGATTCACAGCGTGGAGTCGGTGGAAAAAATCATCGCAGACACCGTGGCGCAGTTTCGGGCGATCGCCGCACGCATGGGCCAAATGGCTGATGGCACGGCGTTTGGCTAGCAAAACCCGGCAGTCCCGGTCAGGCCGCGTGGCCTGAGCAATACCAGCGACGTCCTTAGACCGGAACGGCCACCAGGTCATGCCCCTCGGTGCCCACAATGCGGGCGCGGGTGAATTCACCGACTTTTAGGGTTTTGCTGATTTTTTCGGGCGGTAGCAGGCGCACCACGCCGTCAATCTCAGGCGCGTCGGCATAAGACCGGCCTATCCCGCCTTTCTTACCCATGCCAGGGGCCGAGTCCACCAACACCTGCATGGTGGCCCCCACGCGCCGGCGCAGGCGCTGCGCGGACACTTCTTCGGCCACCGCCATGAAACGGGAGCGGCGCTCTTCGCGCAGTTCCAGCGGCAGCATGCCGGGCAGGGCGTTGGCGGTGGCGCCATCCACCGCGCTGTAGGCAAAGCAACCGGCGCGGTCAATTTGCGCTTCGCGCACAAAGTCGAGCAGGTGGTCGAATTCTTCCTCGGTTTCGCCCGGAAACCCGGCAATAAAAGTGCTACGCACCACCAGCTCGGGGCAGGCGGCGCGCCAGGCGGCGATGCGCTCCAGGTTTTTCTCGCCGCTGGCCGGGCGCTTCATGCGTTTGAGCACGTCGGGGTGGCTGTGTTGCAGGGGAATGTCCAGGTAGGGCAGGACCTTGCCGGTGGCCATGAGCGGCACGATGTCGTCCACGCTGGGGTAGGGGTAAACGTAGTGCAGGCGCACCCAGGCGCCATAGGGCGCGGCAATCTCGCCCAGCGTGGCTACCAGGTCGAACATGCGGGTTTTGACCGGCTTGCCGTCCCAAAAGCCGGTGCGGTATTTCACGTCCACGCCGTAGGCGGAGGTGTCCTGGCTGATCACCAGCAGTTCTTTGACGCCGCCTTCAAACAGCGCGCGCGCCTCGTTGAGCACCTCGCCAATCGGACGGGACACCAGGTCGCCGCGCATGGACGGGATGATGCAAAAGGTGCAGCGGTGGTTGCAGCCTTCGCTGATTTTCAGGTAGGCGTAATGCCGTGGTGTGAGCTTGAGGCCAGCCACACCAAACGACTGCGGCACCAGGTCCAAAAACGGGTCGTGCGGCTTGGGCAGGTTCAAGTGGACGGCGTCCATCACTTCTTGGGTGGCGTGCGGGCCGGTCACAGCCAGCACACGGGGGTGCATTTGGCGCACCATGTTGTTGCCCTCTGCATCCGACTTGGCGC
>CAIYQF010000164.1 GCA_903928325.1 uncultured beta proteobacterium
CCTTCCAGTCTGGAATCAACTCAGTCAACGCCTTTGGGTCCATGATGGCACCAGACAGGATGTGCGTGCCGGGCTCTGAACCTTTTTCAAGCACCACCACCGACACGTCTTTGCCCGTTTCAGCAGCGCGTTGCTTGATACGAATCGCCGTCGCCAGGCCGCCGGGGCCGCCGCCGACGACGACAACGTCGTAGTCCATGGATTCACGCGGGCCAAACTGGGCCAATATTTCTGATTGGGTCATGGGAATCTCGCTGGATAATGGTTCGATAGTGCGCACACGGGCGAAATGGCCGCACAGCCTGCGACTGCCGGACCCGTGGCTACTGCGAGTGATTTTATTCCTTGGCGCATGCCGTCAATTGAGCTATTTGTATTCAACCCTGGAGTTTTTATTTATGGCGTACAACATGGATCTGTCGGGCCGCGTGGCTTTTATTACCGGCGCAAGTGGCGGCCTGGGCGCGCAGTTTGCCAAGACGCTGGCCCAAGCCGGCGCGGCTGTGGTGCTGGCCAGTCGCCGTGTAGACAAGCTCAAAGAACTGCGTGCCGAAATTACCGGGCAGGGCGGGGATGCACACACCATTGAGCTCGATGTAACCGACCATGCGTCCATCAAGGCCGCAGTGGCCCATGTGGAAACCGAGGTTGGCCCCATTGATATTTTGGTCAACAATTCTGGCGTCAGTACCACCCAGCGCCTACAGGACGTGACGCCGCAGGACTACGACTTCATCTTCGATACCAACGTCAAAGGCGCATTTTTCGTGGCCCAGGAAGTGGGTAAGCGCATGCTGGCTCGGGCCAAAGGAACGGCGCCTGGCGGGTTTACCGGGGGGCGCATTGTCAATATTGCGTCCATGGCCGGTTTGCGCGTGCTGCCACAAATCGGCGTGTACTGCATGAGCAAATCCGCGGTTATTCAGATGACCAAGGCCATGGCGGTGGAGTGGGGGAAGTTTGGCATCAACGTCAACGCCATCTGCCCGGGCTACATCGACACCGAGATCAATCACCACCACTGGGAAACTGAGGGGGGTAAAAAACTGGTGCAAATGCTGCCGCGCAAGCGCGTGGGCCACCCGCAAGACCTGGACGCCTTGCTGGTGATGCTGTGTTCAGACCAAAGCCATTTCATCAATGGCGCCGTCATCTCGGCCGATGATGGCTTTGCGGTGTGAGGGTTTAGCGCGGCGCTAAGCGAATCGCACCGTCTAGGCGAATCACCTCGCCATTGAGCATATCGTTCTCAAAAATGTGCTGCGCCAGCTTGGCGTAGTCTTGCGGCGTTCCCAAGCGTGAAGGGAAGGGCACGCTGGCTGCCAGCGAGTCTTGCACCTCTTGGGGCATTCCAAACATCATGGGGGTGCCAAAAATGCCAGGGGCAATCGTCATGTTGCGGATGCCGTTGCGTGCCAGGTCGCGGGCAATAGGCAAGGTCATGCCCACAATGCCTCCCTTGGACGCACTGTAGGCGGCCTGGCCGATTTGGCCGTCGTATGCTGCGACCGATGCGGTGGAAATCATCACGCCGCGTTCGCCCGTAGCCTCGGGCTCGTTTTTGCACATGGCGTCAGCGGCCAGGCGAATCATGTTGAAGCTACCCACCAGGTTAACGGTAATGCACTTGGCAAACACACCCAGGTTGTGCGCGCCGTGTTTGCCCACGGTTTTTTCTGCTGGGGCGATACCTGCGCAGTTAACCAAGCCCATCAACTTGCCTAGGGAAACCGCCTTGGCGACGACGGCCTGACCGTCTGCTTCGTTGCTGACATCGCACTTAACAAAGGCGCCGCCGACTTCTCGGGCAATGGCTTCGCCTTTTTCAGCCTGCATGTCGGCAATAACGACGGTGCCACCCAGGGCGCTAAGCATGCGCGCAGTGCCCTCTCCTAAGCCCGATGCGCCTCCGGTGACGATGAATACTTTTCCTGCGATTTCCATAGAGTGCTCCAACTGTGATCAAAAAACGGTTTGGCCAGCGCGCGTCTTGCGAACATTTGGCTTCGCGTCAATTATGTCGCACCAACGCTGGATTAGCCTGACAACAGGTAGCCAGCGTGCAGCTCATGTAATACCCCCAGCAATACCTAATCCTTGTTTGGCGGTTTTTGCCCATTGATCGTGCTGCTATAATATCAGGCTGAATTGCAGGCGCATAGCTCAGCTGGTTAGAGCACCACCTTGACATGGTGGGGGTCGTTGGTTCGAGTCCAATTGCGCCTACCAATAAAACCCTTATAGATCAACGACTTACGATCTGTAGGGGTGTTCTGGGTAACATCTGGGTAA
>CAIYQF010000165.1 GCA_903928325.1 uncultured beta proteobacterium
GATTCCTGGCTCTGCGTAGTCGTAGGCCGACCGCATGACGGCATCCCAAAGCTCTTGGGCCGGTAGCGTGTGGTAGACCCACATGCCGTCGTCGCGCTGGCTTGCGCCCTTGGCAATACGCTGCGCACAGGGCTTGGCGCGGTGCACCAGATCCCACGGCGCCTGGGTTTGCAGAGCGTGCATGAACGCGTCGCTCACCGCCACCGAGACGTTGAAATTGTTCCAACGCCCGGGCGTGCGTTTGGCGCCTATGAATTCGAGTACATCGGGGTGGTCCATGCGTAGCACACCCATTTGCGCACCCCGTCGCGCCCCGGCGCTCTCCACTGTGGCGCAGGAGTGGTCAAATACATTGATGTAGCTGCAAGGGCCCGACGCAATCGACGCCGTGCCTTTGACTTCGGCCCCGTGCGGGCGAATGCGCGAAAAGTCGTAGCCCACGCCGCCGCCTCGGCGCATGGTCTCAGCGGCCTCGCGCAGTGCCTCGTAAATGCCTGGATAGCCTTGATCGTCGGCGCCTTGAATACAGTCACCCACGGGCTGCACAAAGCAGTTGATCAGGGTGGCTTGGATGGAGGTTCCCGCCGCACTCATGATGCGCCCAGCGCCTATGGCGCCCGCGCGCATATTGGTTAAAAACAAGGCCTCGTACTTGGCGCGTTCGTGGGGCTTTTCGACCGATGCCAAGGCTTTGGCCACGCGGTGAAAGATGTCTTGGGCGCTGGTCTCGCCGGTTTTGAGGTACTTTTCCTGCAGCACGTCTGCGCTAATGGATTGCGCGGCCAAGCCGGTATGTGCGCGGATCGATTTTTCAGCTTTCACAGCAATTCCTCTTTAAGCCCGTGTGGCGCGGTACCGACCAACATCCAATCCAAAAGTTCCTGCACGCTGCGAATCTCCTCGCCAAAGGGCAGCGCGCCTGCACCCCGAAAAAACAGACCTTTGTGCACATCGCCGTCGAGTGCATGGCCGAGTTGCTGGTCAATGCAAAACTGGCCGATGCTGCCGTCGCCGTCGCGCAAGCCACAATGCGCAAGGCAGTCGAAGGACATATTGCACTTTTTCTTCAGGTGCGCGGCTGCTTTGAGCTTGGGCTCAATACGCAAGTATTTGTTAAGCCAGGGCGTGCGCACCGCGCGCGCGGGCAGGCCCGAGACGCTGACAAACTCGACAATGTCCTTGGGTTTGGCGTGGGCCAGCACGTGCTTAAATTCGGGTGCAGCATCACACTCCTGGGTGACGGCAAATGCCGTACCCAGTTGCACCGCCGATGCGCCCAGCGCTTGCAAGCGCACGATATCGGCGCGGCAAGAAATGCCCCCAGCCAAAATAAGCGGGATCTTCCCCTCCAGGCCCGATGCCTGAAAGAAGGCCAGCACCTGCGGCAGCACCACCTCAAAGTCAAATCGGGGGTCCTGCAAGTCAGCGACGTTGGCTGCGCCCAGATGGCCGCCAGCCAAGCGCGGGTGCTCGATGACGATGGCGTCGGGCAAGCGGCCACGTTTCTCCCATTTACGCACCAGCAATTGCACGCCGCGCGCGTCCGACAAAATTGGGATCAAGGCCATATTGGGAAAATCGCGCGCCAACTCGGGTAAGTCCAGCGGCAACCCCGCGCCCACTACCAGGGCATCGGCACCACTAGCCAGTGCCTGGTGCACATAGCCCTGGTACTGACTCAGGGCTTTCATGATATTGACGGCCACCATGCCATGCCCTTGGGCCACCTTTTTGGCCCGCACGATCTCGCGGTCCAGCGCCTCCAGGTTGGCCGCTTCGATGATTTCGCGCGCATCAGGTTCTTTATCCAGGTGGCCGGTGCGCTGCATCAAGTCAGGATGCAATCGACGCAAATCGACCGACGAAATCGTACCCAGGCCACCCGCGCGGGCCACTGCACCGGCCAAACCGCCAGCCGAAATGCCGACACCCATGCCGCCTTGCACCACCGGAATCAGCGTGCGGCCTTTGAGTTGCAGCATGCGCAAAACCGTTTGGGTGCGCAAGCCGCTCACGCTTGTCGAAACATCGTCCACATTGCAGGTATAACTGTTGTCCATCATGTACCAAAAGAGGGGCAAGCGCCCAAACACAGCAAGGCTAGTGCATCTTGGACTGCCTAAATGGGAGCGGATCGCGTTTCCACGGCAAAAGAGCCATGCGCTTGATCCTGGTCAATAAATTCGGAGCGATGCGGTTTGGCGCCGCGGCGTATGGCGCCGCAGGTGCAGGCGGCCTCTGCGTAGCAGGCGTTCCCTTATGATTCCCCATCGTTTTTTTTTGGGTTTTTTAGCAGTGCAAACTATGTTTTCCAAGGTATTGGGGGCGGTGTTGGGCGGCGCTTTGGTCGTGGCCTTGTGCGCTGCAGGATGGGTTTTTTACCCCGCGCAGTTGCCGGTGGGCACCTTGGACCTGTCGATCGAGCCAGGCACCAGCCCAAAAGACGTGGCAGCCGAAATTGCCCGTGTGGGCGTGCCGTTGCCAGCCCCGCTTTTGTACCTTTGGTTCAAGCTTTCGGGCCAGGCGCGTCAAATCCGCGCTGGCAGCTATGAGCTCAGCGGCGCCCTGAGCCCCTACGGTGTACTGCAGAAACTCGTGCGTGGCGACGAGGCTTTGCGCAGCGTCACCTTGGTCGAAGGCTGGACTTTTCAACAAGTACGCCAGGCGCTTGAAGGCGCCGACAAACTCAAGCCCGAATCGGCTGGCTTGAGCAACGCGCAGATCATGCAGCAACTCGGTCGCCCCGGCGTGCACCCGGAAGGGCGGTTTTTCCCGGACACCTACACCTACTCCAAAGGCAGCAGCGATTGGGGGGTGCTGCAACGCGCCCTGCGCGCCATGGACCGCAAGTTGGCCGCTACCTGGGCGCAGCGCAACCCCTTGGTGCTCCTTAAATCGGCCGACCAGGCCCTGATCCTGGCCAGTATTGTGGAAAAAGAGACCGGCCATACCGCCGATCAGGCCCAAATTTCGGCCGTATTTCACAACCGCTTGCTGCTGGGCATGCGCTTGCAGACAGACCCCACGGTGATTTACGGTATGGGCTCGGCGTTTGACGGTAATCTGCGCAAAGCCGACCTTCAGACCGATACCACCTACAACACCTACACCCGCAACGGCTTGCCGCCCACGCCCATTGCCATGCCCGGTCGCCAGGCGCTCTGGGCAGCGGTGCACCCGGCGCCGTCC
>CAIYQF010000166.1 GCA_903928325.1 uncultured beta proteobacterium
CCGCAGGCGTTAAAGAGGTGCGCGCCTGGACCATCCACGTGGGCGACACTGGCCCGCAGGCGGCTGGGGTTATTCACACCGATTTCGAGAAGGGCTACATTCGGGCCCAGACCATTGCTTTTGACGACTTCATCACCTTCAAGGGCGAGCAAGGCGCCAAGGACGCGGGCAAGATGCGAGCCGAAGGCAAGGACTATGTCGTCAAAGACGGCGACGTCATGAATTTTTTGTTTAGCTCTTAACAACAACACGAGGAAACCGCCATGGCCGGACTGCTGAAAGAAATAGACCCCGATGGATTGCTGGAGTTTTCGGTGGTCTACACCGACCGCGCCTTGAACCACATGTCGCAGCGCTTTCAGGGCGTGATGCGCGACATCTCGGGCATCCTTAAATCGGTCTACCACGCGCCGTCGAGTGTTCTGGTGCCAGGCAGCGGCACCTTTGGCATGGAATCGGTGGCGCGCCAGTTTGCCACCGGCAAAAAAGCGCTGGTGCTGCGCAACGGCTGGTTTAGCTACCGTTGGACACAGATTTTTGACATGGGCCATATCCCCGCCCAGTCCATCGTGCTCAAAGCGCGCCGCACCTCGGACGCTTCACAGTCGCCCTGGGTGCCCTGCCCGATTGACCAGGTGGTGGCCACCATCTTGGCGGAGAAGCCCGACGTGGTGTTTGCGCCCCACGTAGAAACCTCGGCCGGCATGATCTTGCCCGACGACTACTTGCGCGCCGTGGCCGACGCCGTGCACCAAGTGGGCGGCTTGTTTGTGCTGGACTGCATTGCCTCGGGCACCATCTGGGTGGACATGGAAGCCACGGGCGTTGACGTGCTGGTGACGGCGCCGCAAAAAGGCTGGAGCGGCTCGCCCTGCTGCGCCATGGTGATGCTCAGTGCGCGCGCCCGCACCGCCATTGACAGCACCACCAGCACCAGCTTCGCCTGCGACCTCAAAAAATGGCTGCACGTGATGGAGGCCTACGAGAACGGCACCCACATGTACCACACCACCATGCCTACCGACGCGCTGACCCGCCTGCGCGAAGTGATGCTGGAAACCCAGGCCTACGGCTTTGAAAAAGTGCGCACCGAGCAATGGGACCTGGGCCACCAGGCGCGCGCGCTGCTGGAGAGCCGGGGCCTGGTCAGCGTGGCCGCCGAAGGCTTCAAGGCGCCCGGCGTGGTGGTGAGCTACACCACCGACCCCGGAATGCACAACAGCAAAAAGTTTTTGGCCCTGGGCTTGCAAACGGCGGCTGGCGTGCCGCTGCAATGCGACGAACCGGCGGACTTTATGACTTTTCGCATCGGCTTGTTTGGCCTGGAAAAGCTGCACCACGTGGGCCGCAGCGTGGGCCATCTGGCCGCAGCCTTGGACCAGATGGGGCTGGCAGCCCATTAGGCGAATCGGGCCATGCGCTTTCCCCACCTTACCCGCGCCCACCTGCCCGCGCTGCTGGCGCGCATGCCCAAGGCAGAGTTGCACATCCACATTGAAGGCTCTTTGGAGCCCGAGCTGATTTTTGCCCTGGCGCGCAAAAACGGCGTGGCGCTGGCTTACCCGAGTGTGGAGGCGCTGCGCGCGGCCTATGCGTTTACTGACCTGCAAAGTTTTTTAGATCTGTACTACGCCGGGGCCTCGGTGCTGATTGATGAGAGCGATTTTTACGCTATGGCCATGGCCTATTTCGCGCGCGCACACGCTGACCACGTGGTCCACGCCGAACTGTTTTTTGACCCGCAAACCCATACCGAGCGCGGCGTGTCTATGGGCGCGGTCATTGGCGGGCTGGCGCGTGCGTGTGCGGACGCACACAGCCAATTTGGCATCAGCGCTAGCCTGATTTTGTGCTTCTTGCGCCACTTGTCCGAGGCATCTGCCATGGACACGCTGCAAGCCGCCTTGCCCTACCGCCAGCACTTTATAGGCGTGGGCCTGGACTCGGGCGAACGCGGCAACCCGCCTGAAAAGTTTGCCGCCGTGTTCGCCCAATGCCGCGCCCTGGGCCTGCACGTGGTGGCGCACGCGGGTGAAGAGGGGCCGTCGGCCTATATCACCAGCGCTTTGGACGTGCTGAACGTGGAGCGCATTGACCACGGTGTGCGCTGCAGCGAAGACCCGGCGCTGGTAGCGCGCTTGGCAGCCAGCCACATGCCGCTCACGGTATGCCCACTGTCCAACACCAAGCTCTGCGTGTTTGCCACCATGGCCGAG
>CAIYQF010000167.1 GCA_903928325.1 uncultured beta proteobacterium
CGTCAGCACTTGGCGCATGGCGGCATAGTCGTCGCCGGGGGTGATGTCAGCAATGTTGTAGCGCCGGTACTGCGCGTTTTGCATGGCATGGTGCTGAAACACCACGCACGAGGCCTGCGTGGCTTCGCCCGCCGTGTGGGAGATGTCAAAACACTCAATGCGCAGGGCGTCCAGGTCTTCATTGGTCAGGTCCAGCGCCTCGGCCAGCGCGCGGGTGCGGGCTTGTTGCGAGCCTTCTTCGGCCAGCAAGCGGGCGAGCTGCAGGGCGGCATTGGTCTGCGCCATGTCCAGCCAGGCGCGGCGCTGTTCGCGCGGCTGGTGCAGCGCGGTGACCTTGAAGCCGTGTTGCTCGGACAGCGCGGACAACAGCGCCTTGCCCACCGGGTGGCTGAGCACCAGCACCGAGGGCATGGGCACGCCCATATAGTGCTGCGCCAAAAAGGCTTGCAGCACCTGAGTTTCTACCTGCCCCTCCAGCGCGGCGTTGGCGTCTGCCGGGGCCTCGTCGTCTATGTCCATCAGCACGGCGGCGGCGTCTACGTGCACCGGAAAATAGGGCCGGTCGCCCAGGTGCCGCCCGCCGCGCACCATGGCCAGGTTGACGCAGGCTTTGCCGCCCTGCACTTTCACTGCCAGGATGTCGACATCGCGGTCCGACACGTTGTCCACCGACTGCTGGTGCAGCACATTGGACAGCGCCGCCACCTGGTTGCGCAGCTCGGCGGCCTGCTCAAATTCCAGGCGCTTGGCGTGCGCCATCATGCGGCCCTCCAGCGAGCGCATGACCTCTTGGGCGTCACCCCGCAAGAACTTTTGCGCGTCTTGCACGTCTTGCACATAGTCGGCGGCGCTGATGTGACCCACGCAGGGGCCTGAGCAACGCTTGATCTGGTACAGCAAACACGGCCGCGTGCGGTTGCTAAACACCGAGTCTTCGCAAGTGCGCAGGCGAAACACTTTTTGCATCAGCAAAATGGCTTCTTTGACCGCCCAGGCGCTGGGATAGGGGCCGAAGTAATAGTGCTTTTTCTCCACGCCGCCCCGGTAATAGGCCACACGGGAAAACTGCTGGGGCGCGGCCCCGGGTTTTCCACTACTCACGGCCAGTTGCGCCTCAGACGCCGCCGTCATCTTCAAGTAGGGGTAGCTCTTGTCGTCCCGAAACAGGATGTTGTACTTCGGGTTGAGCGTCTTGATGAGGTTGTTTTCCAGCAACAGCGCTTCGGCTTCGGACCGCACCACAGTCGTCTCAAGCCGCACGATCTTGCTCACCATATGGCCGATGCGGGTGCCACCGTGGTTTTTTTGGAAGTAGCTGGACACCCGCTTTTTCAGGCTGATGGCCTTGCCAACGTACAAAACCTGGCCTTGCGCATCAAAGTAGCGGTAAACGCCGGGCAGCGTGGGCAGGGCTGCGACTTGGCGCAACAGTTCTTCGGAATGTTCGGCAACGCTCATGCATTGATTGTCGGTCGGTTTGCGTGATCGCCTTGGGGCTTGCGTGCGTCCGGGTCCGCGCGGCCCGTGCGCTCCCACTGGCGTGGACAATCGGGGCCATGGATTTAGTCCCCCAGCACCACCAAGAACCGCCCCATGCGCAGTGGCTGTGGGATATTTTTTGCCAGGTGATCGACAACTTCGGCGACGTCGGTGTGTGCTGGCGCCTGGCCGCCGACCTGGCAGCGCGCGGCCACACGGTGCGCCTGTGGCTGGACGACACGCAGGCCTTGGCCTGGATGGCGCCGTGCGCGCTACAGGGTCGGTGGCCGGGGATTGCGGTGTGGGCGTGGAGCGAGGCATCCAATCCACACGTGCTACAGGCGCTGGCGCCCGCCCAGGTGTGGGTGGAGAGTTTTGGCTGCGAGCTGCCCAGCGCCTTTGTGGCCGCCCGCGCCTGGGGGCTTGGCGAGGCTTCGCCACCGGTCTGGATCAACCTGGAATACATGAGCGCCGAGGGCTTTGTGGAGCGCTGCCACGCCCTGCCCTCGCCGGTGATGAGCGGCCCGGCCAAGGGATGGACCAAGCATTTTTTCTATCCCGGCTTTACGCCCGCCACTGGCGGACTACTGCGCGAACCTGGCCTATTGCAGCGACGCGACGCATTTGGCCGCGCAGAGCGCAGCGCTTTTTTGCAAAGTTTGGGCTTGGCAGACTGCGGGGAGGCGCTGGTATCCCTGTTTTGCTATGAAGGCGCGCCAGTACATCAACTGGTGGAGCAGCTTGCCGCCCAAAGCCAACCTGTGCACCTCTTGGTGACTTCTGGTAAGGCGCGGGCGCAGGTGGAGCGCGCCCTGTCTCAAGCAGGCGCGGGCTTGGGGCGCCTGCGGGTGAGCTTTCTGCCCCTGCTCTCGCAAACCGACTTCGACAAACTGCTTTGGAGTTGCGACCTGAATTTTGTGCGTGGCGAAGACTCGCTGGTACGCGCCCTTTGGGCCGGGCAGCCTTTTGTCTGGCAGATTTACCCCCAGGACGATGGCGCGCACCGGGCCAAACTAGCCGCATTCCTGGACGCCTTAGACGCGCCGCCGCCGGTGCGCGACTGGCTCGCACAGTGGAACGCTCTGGCGCCGTGGAGCGTTGATCTGCCGCTGCCACTGGACGCCGAAGTGCCATGGCGCGCCTGGGCCGGCGCTGTGCAACACAGCCTGGCGCAGCAAACCGACCTGGTCGGCAGGCTTCTGGCCTTCGTGGCAGAGCGCCAATCACTAATGAACAACTGAAAAAACGATAAAATCAGCGGCTTTGCTGCTTTTGAGCGCCGCTTGCGCGCATCTCTCGCCCCGCCGCATGTAGCGGCCTAACCCGCAGACCGAGATCAACCTTCTCAATCCACTATGAAAATTGCCCAAGAAATTCGCGCCGGTAACGTCATCATGCACGGCAAAGACCCCATGGTCGTGCTCAAAACCGAATACAGCCGCGGCGGCCGCAACTCCGCCACCGTGCGCATGAAGCTCAAAAGCCTGATCGCCAACTTTGGCACCGAAGTCGTGTTCAAGGCCGACGACAAAATGGACCAGGTGATTTTGGATAAAAAAGACTGCACCTATTCCTACTTTGCCGAACCCATGTACATCTGCATGGACGAAGAGTTCAACCAGTACGAAGTCGAAGCCGAAAACATGGGCGACGCCCTGAACTACCTCGAAGACGGCATGGAACTCGAAGTGGTCTTCTACGACGAGAAAGCCATCTCGGTCGAGTTGCCCACCAGCGTGGTGCGTGAAATCACCTGGACCGAACCCGCTGTCAAAGGCGACACCGCGGGCAAAGTGCTCAAGCCCGCC
>CAIYQF010000168.1 GCA_903928325.1 uncultured beta proteobacterium
CAACGCCGAAGACTATGTGCACCGCATTGGCCGCACCGGGCGCGCAGGCGCGTCAGGCCTGGCGGTGAGTTTTGTGGGCGGCAAAAACGACGCCCGCCTGATGGCCGATATCGAGAAGCTCATCAAGGTCAAGATTGAACTCGAAGCCGTCGAGTTTGAGGAAAATTTGCCCGACATCCGCACCCAGGGCCGCATCAACGACGGTCGGCGCATGTACAGCGAAGGCACGCAAGACGATTCCCGCCGAGGCGCTCGCGTCGCCCAGGGCAGCTTGCGCGACGTGGCCCACGAAGGCCAATTTGCCCGCCCAGCGCGCGATGAGCGCGCCCCCCGGCGCGACTACACCCGCCCCCCGGCGCCGCAGCGTGACCCGTTTTTTGACAAACCCTATGAGCCCAGAGTGGCGCCTGAGGCGGCCCCGTCCTGGGAAGCCGCGCCGCGCACCGGCGGACGCAGTATTTCGGCCAACATCAAGCCCAAGCGCCGCGTGGCGGCCTTGTTTAAAACCCAGTAGATTACGAGTCGCCCCCCCCAGGGCGCTGGGCGGCCTCGCAGCGCACCTGCGCTACAGACCACGCCAACGGCCCTGGCGCTTGCTGGGGCTCCAGGCGCAAGGCGCTCAGGCAACCTCCCCACACACAGCCTGTGTCCATGGCCACCACGTCATGCCGGTTCAACGGCCCCAAGGTGGACCAATGTCCAAACACTACGGTGTCGTGTGCCGTGCGCCGCCCCGGTACATCAAACCAGGGCATGAATCCCGCCGGTGCCTGGCCTGGGCCTTCTTTGCTCTCAAATTCCATCTGGCCTTGCGCGTCGCAAAAGCGCAGTCGCGTCAGCGCGTTGACAACGACCCGCAGGCGCTCTGCACCGCGCAGCCCATCGCTCCATTGTGCGGGCGTGTTGCCGTACATGGCGGTCAGAAAGCTGCCATAGGTCGGCGCGCGCAGCACGTCCTCCACTTCAGCGGCCCGGGCCAGGGTTTGGGCGCAGGTCCATTGCGGCAACACACCGGCGTGCACCAAGAGCAGGTTGTGTCCGGCCACTTGCAGTTGCAGCGCCATGGACTGCTGGCGCAGCCAGCCCAGCACGATACGGCGATCGGGCGCGTCCAATACAGCGCCCAGCGTGTCGCCGCGACCGGGGGGGCGCACCCCATGCGCGATGGCCAGCAAATGCAGGTCATGGTTGCCTAGCAGGCAGTGCGCAGCGCCTTTGAGCGCCATCAGCCGACGCAGCACACCCAGGGAGTCCGGGCCGCGATTGACCAGGTCGCCCAACAGGTACAGGGTGTCGCGGCTGGGGGAAAAAGAGATTTCGTTGAGCAAACGCGCCAGGGCCGCGTCACAGCCCTGCACATCGCCAATCAAGTAAAGTGCCATGTATTCATTTTCGCGCCAGATTCATGGAATTTTTGTTGATTGTTTTCTTAACGCTGCTCAACGGCGTGTTTGCCATGTCCGAGCTGGCGCTAGCGGGCAGCAAGCGCGCGCGTCTGGGGGCCTTGGCCGAGGCCGGTAACCAAGGGGCCCAAGCTGCGCTGGAACTGCTGGGCAACCCGAACCAGTTTTTGTCCACGGTGCAGGTGGGCATCACGTCGATTGGCGTACTCAACGGCATCGTCGGCGAGGCCGCTTTCAGCGACGGCGTAGCTGCCTGGTTGCAGACCTGGGGAACGTCGGAGCGAGCCGCTGCCCTGTCCGCCACGGCCCTGGTGGTAACCGCCATTACGTTTACGACGATTATTTTTGGCGAGCTGGTGCCCAAGCGCATTGGCCAGTTGCATCCCGAGGCCGTCGCTTGCTGGGTGGCGCGGCCCATGCTGTGGCTAGCCCGTGCGGCCAAGCCTTTTGTCAAGCTGTTATCGGGCACCACCGCAGGCACGCTGAGGCTGCTGCGCATTGACGTCCATGCCTCGCGTTCCGTGACCGAGGAAGAAATTTCGGCAAGCCTGGAAGAGGGCGTGGACGCCGGTCTGATCGAGGAGCACGAACACCAGATGGTGCAAAACGTGTTTCGCCTCGACGAGCGGCCCCTGACCTCGCTCATGACGCCGCGCACCGATGTGCAGTGGCTTGACAGCAGCGACACGGTGTCGCAAAGCCTGGCTATGGCCGGCAGCGGCGGGGGCAAAGGCGCGCACTCCTGGTACCCGGTGTGCAGGGGTTCGCTCGACGATGTGGTGGGCGTTATCAGTGTGGCGCAGTTGCTCGATCTGCGCGAGCGCCAGGGAGAGTCCATTGGCCTGCACGCCGCGCCAGCCACCTTTGTGCCCGAAACGCTGAGCGGCATGGAGTTGCTGGAGCAATTTCGCCTGCAGGCCGGGCGCCTGGTCTTCGTGGTCGATGAATATGGCGTCGTGCAGGGTTTGCTCACCCCGCGCGACCTGCTGGAGGCCATCACCGGCGAACTTCAGGTCGGCGCGCAGGCCGATGCCTGGGCCACGGAACGCGAAGATGGTTCTTGGCTGCTCGACGGCGTCATGCCCCTGGGCGAACTCAAGTCGCGGCTCGATATGCAGCCGCTGCCTGGCGAAGAGCGTGGGCGCTACAACACACTGGCCGGTTTGCTAATGTCTATCTCCGGCCGCTTGCCACGCCTGGGTGAACGCATTGCCTGCCAGAACTGGACGTTTGAAGTGGTCGACCTCGACGGTCGGCGGGTGGACAAGGTGCTGGCGGTGCGCACCCGTGCGACAGACGAGGTGGTGTAAGGCGCTGCGTCAGGCCTGCCCGGCCAAGCGGTAGGCCAGCAAGCCCAGCCACTCGTGCAGCAACAGCTCCCATTTGCGGCTTCCGCGTACCAGGGAGTAGGCGCTCCAGGGCGTATGGCTGCCGGTAGTGAAGTCCACCGCGTAGGGTGTGACGTTCCAGCCGACTTTTTCAAATGTCGCCAGCGCGCGGCGCATGTGCCAGGCCGAGGTCACCAGCAGCCAGCGCTTGCTTGGATCCACACCCGGCACACGGGCGCCCAACGCGGCGTTTTCATACGTGGTGCGCGAGCGGTCTTCCACCAGCAGACGCTCCAGCGGCAAGCCCAGGGATCCGTATAGCAGTTGTGCGCGCGCGGCCTCGGACAGGCCTTGGACCAGCAAATCGCCTTCGCCTCCCGTAAAAAGCAGTTGCAAGTCCGGCTTTTGGCGCAGCAGCACCAGGGGCGCGAGCATGCGCTCGGCCGAGTCGTTGAGGGCGACCTGGCTGCGGCCTTCCCAGACATACGAGGGCTCCAGAGCCCCACCGAGCACCACCACACCGTCGTAAGCCTGCACCTCCTGGACGCTGGGCGTGTGGGCGTAGGGGTCTTCCAGCGTGCGCAAGAGCGCGTCAGGCAGCGGCTCCCAGCCCTGGGCCAGCAGAACGAACAAGGCCAGCCCCAGTGCGCGCAGGCCCCAACGCTTTGCCGCCTCGCCGGCGCGACCCAGCAGTGCGAGAGCCAGCAGCATCAGCGCTGCCACCCAGGCCAGTGGTTGGGTTAAAAAAATCAGCAGTTTGGAGGCGAGAAACACGGCGCGCCCTACACCACTTTGGCGCTCGGTCGCGCCGCCATGCGGTCGCGCCATTCCTGCAAGGCATGCAGGCCCCCGTCTGCGGGCGTGAACTTGAGCAAGGCGCGTCCGAACTCCAGCGCGCAAAAGGCGGTGATGTCGGCAATGGTGAAGCGCGGCCCGGCCATCCAGGCCTGGGTTTGCAAGATCTGGTCGAACACCGCAGCGGCTAATGCCACTTTGCCCTTTTGCGACTGGCCAAAGTCGGCAAACTGGGGCGACTCCAGCGGGGCTAAGCCGGGGTGGGTGTGGCGCACCGCGTTGGCAATGCCTAACAACAGGCTCCATTCGACCCGGCGGTCGGCCATCTCGATAAAGGCGCGTTCCTCAAAGTCCACGCCCATCAGGTTGTGCCCAGGGTGCAGGCCTTCGAGGTAACTGCAAATGGCGCGGGTTTCGGTCAGCACCCGGCCGTCTGCGAGTTCGAGCGCAGGCACTTTGGCCAGCGGGCTTTTGGTACGAAAGGCGGCGCCAAAGTGCTCGCCTTGGTTCAGGTCTACCGGCACCAGGGTGATGCCGCTGATGTTTTTCTCGGCCATGAACATTTGCACGCGCCGGGGGTTGGGCGCACGGGGGGCGTAATAAAGCTGCATGGCGATGACCTTCGAGGGGGGCGTGGGGTGAATCAGCCTGCCAGCACGCGGCAGGCGTGCAACAAGGCGCGGGTTTTGAGCGCCTCGTCGCGCGCGGCCTGGGCAAAGTTGGGGCCGCTGCTGGCGTAAATCACCGCGCGCGAGGAGTTGACGATGATGGGGGCTTGTGTGTGCTGCGCGTTGCCGCGCCAGCCCGCGCGCACCGTGGCGGCGGCGTCGCCGCCCTGGGCGCCCACGCCGGGAATCAGGAGCGGAAGGGCGGGAGCCAGCGCCCGCACCCGGTCGATTTCTGCGGGGTAGGTGGCGCCCACCACCAGGCCGAGCTGGCCATTGAGGTTCCAGGGGCCGTTGGCGAGGGCGGCGATATGTTCAAACAGCGCGGGTTGACCGGGCAGGTCGGCCAGGCGCTGGCTTTGCAGGTCGTCGCCACCGGGGTTGGAGGTGCGGCAGAGCAAAAAAGCGCCTTTGCCGTGGTACTTCAAATAGGGTTGCACCGAGTCCCAGCCCATAAAGGGCGAGAGCGTCACCGCGTCGGCGCCGTAGCGCTCAAAGGCTTCTATGGCGTATTGCTCAGCCGTGTTGCCGATGTCGCCGCGCTTGGCGTCCAAAATTACCGGCACCTGGGGCGCTGTCTGGCGCATGTGGGCCATCAGGCGCTCTAACTGGTCTTCGGCGCGGTGGGCGGCAAAGTAGGCGATTTGCGGTTTGAAGGCGATCACCAAGTCGGCGGTGGCGTCGACGATGGATGCGCAAAAGTCAAATAGCTTGCTGGCGTCGCCGCGCCAGTGCAAGGGGAATTTGGCGGGGTCCGGGTCCAGGCCGACGCAAAGCAAAGACTGGTTGAGGCGCTCCGCCGCGCCTAGTTGGACAAGAAAAGTCATGGGCCATTGTAGGCAGGCGCTGCGGCCCGGACAGGGTGAAGTGCCTGCCGCCCAAGCGGGCCAGGGACTAAAACGGCGCTTTGGCGAACTTTGCGCAAATGCCTTTGATCATGTGCCGGCGCGTGCCGTCTTTGAAGGTCAGCGTTTGTATAAAGCTGCCGTCGGTCAGGTCAATGGTGAACTCTTCTTGGGTAATCATTTGGCCAAAGCGCTCAAACATGGCCGGGCGGCTGACAAAGGCCTTGGTGCCCTCCATGCGCA
>CAIYQF010000169.1 GCA_903928325.1 uncultured beta proteobacterium
CCCGGCGTGAGAACGGCGTGGGTCCGGCGCCCTTGAGTTGCAGTTCCAGTCCCTGAAGTTCGCCCAGTGAACAAGCCCGCCCGTCTCCGAGCTGCCCGGCCCACACGCCGAACTGGTGGCCGCTGTAGACGCTCGCGCTGGGTTGGTTTTCTGCCAAGTTTTTGTTGCCGCTCAGGCATGCAAGCCATTGGGGTGACGAGGTCCAGGGCGTATCGAGTCCCAGGTCTTGCGCCACGCGCTGGCTGCTCCCCACCCAATACGGTTCGGGCAGTGGCAAAGGGCCTACCGCGCGCACAAAGTCGGCTCCCAGCTTCGCGAAGCGGCAGGCCTGGACGCGGGCCAATGGGGGCGTCGCGCTGACTGTGTTTACGGGTTGGGGTTCGAGCATGGCCCATTTTCCCGCATCCCGCAATGCCCCTTCGGGATGAACCGGTTGTGTGTTCGCTCAGGCGGCTATTGGTTTTGTCGAGTACCAAGAAGTCGGGATTTTCTTGCTGCAACGCAGCATTCAAGGAGGTCGGTTCAGCGGGTAATATGCGCGCCTACCAAGGGTTTCTCCTCGGTATTGGAATGTGCCTATTTTGGGAGGGTATGCCATGCAGGGGTTGATGCAAAGCCAGCAGTTGCTGATTTCGTCGCTAATTGAATTCGCGCAGCGGCACCATGGCGAGGGGGAGGTTGTATCCCGCCGGGTCGAGGGCGATATCCACCGGTGTACCTATCGCGACATTGCGCACCGTGCCCGCAAGGTGGCAAACGCATTGGACGCCTTGGAGCTGGGTTTTGGAGCGCGTGTTGCCACGTTGGCGTGGAACGGGTACCGGCATTTGGAGCTGTATTTTGGTGTGAGTGGTTCTGGACGGGTATTGCATACGCTCAACCCACGCTTGCACCCCGACCAAATTGTGTGGATCGCTAACCATTCCGAAGACGCAGTCCTGTGCTTTGACATGACGTTTTTGCCCATCGTCAAGGCCGTACACAGCCGCTGCACCACGATCAAGCACTTTATCGCCTTGTGCGACGCAGACAAGCTACCCCAGGACACGGGCATACCTGGCTTGCTGAGCTACGAAGCCTGGATTGCGCCGCAGGCCAGCACCTACGAGTGGCCCGAGTTTGACGAAAACGTGGCCTCGAGCATGTGCTACACCAGCGGCACCACTGGCAACCCAAAGGCCGCTTTGTACAGCCACCGTTCGACCATCCTGCACGCTTGGGCCGGTGCGATGCCCGATGCACTCAACATGAGCGCTCGCGACAGCGTCTTGCCGGTGGTCCCGATGTTCCACGTCAACGCATGGGGACTTCCTTACTCTGCTGCCATGACTGGCGCCAAAATGGTGTTCCCCGGTCCGGCAATGGACGGAAAGTCGATTTTTGAGCTCATTGAATCTGAGAAAGTCACATTCGCCGCGGGGGTGCCGACGGTCTGGCAAATGATGTTGGGCCATATGCAGCAGGGCGACCTGCGTTTTTCTACTCTCAAGCGCACCGTCATCGGCGGATCAGCCTGTCCACCGGCCATGATTACGGCCTTTAACGATGTGTACGGCGTGGAAGTGTTGCACGCCTGGGGCATGACCGAGATGTCCCCCTTGGGAACCGTGTGCACGCTCAAAAACAAGCACCTGACTATGGATGACAGCCAGAAGATGGCAGTGCGGCTCAAGCAGGGCCGCGGCATCTATGGCGTGGATATGAAGATTGTTGATGACCATGGCGCCGAGTTGCCATGGGACGGCAAGGCCTACGGTGATTTGCTGGTCAAAGGCCCCTGGGTGATTGCCGAATACTACAAAGGCGAGGGGGGCTCGCCATTGGTAGACGGCTGGTTCCCCACTGGCGACGTGGCCACGATCGATACAGACGGCTATATGCAAATCACCGACCGCAGCAAAGACGTCATTAAGTCCGGCG
>CAIYQF010000170.1 GCA_903928325.1 uncultured beta proteobacterium
CCCATGCTGCGCGCCATGGCCAAAACCGTGCCACTGGGACGCTTTGGCACCGAGGCTGAGACGGCGGCAGGCATTGTGTTTTTGCTCAGCCCCGCTGCGGCCTTCATCAGCGGCAGCACGCTGCGCATCGACGGTGCGCGCCCGCAGGTGCGCATGGGCTGGCCCCTGACAGTGGCCAGCGCCAAGGCGCAGGCGCGCGCCGCTATTGCACCCTTTGACGGCTTTCACCGGGCGACGACGCCGCAGGTCTTTGCCAACCCAGCGCCATCCGCCAAAACATCCGAATAGCCCACGCCCCCAGGAGACACACCATGCAATGGACCCACGAACATCTCGAAGTGCAAAAAACCCTCAAGCGCTTTATTGACGCCGAAATCAACCCGCACGTGGACGAATGGGAGGAGGCGGAAATCTTCCCCGCCCACGAGGTGTTCAAAAAGCTCGGCAATCTGGGCCTCTTGGGCCTGACCAAGCCGGAAGCGCATGGCGGCGCGGGGCTGGACTACAGCTACAGCCTGGCCATGGCCGAGGCGCTGGGACACATCCACTGCGGCGCCATCCCCATGGCCATTGGCGTGCAAACCGATATGTGCACCCCGGCACTGGCGCGCTTTGGCAGCGAGGAGCTGCAGCGCGAGTTTCTGGCCCCGGCCATTGCCGGCGACATGGTGGGCTGCATTGGCGTGAGCGAGCCCGGCGCGGGCAGCGACGTGGCCGGCGTTAAGTCGGTGGCGCGCAAGGACGGCGACGACTACGTCATCAGCGGCCAAAAAATGTGGATCACCAACAGCCTGCAGGCCGACTGGATGTGCATGCTGGTCAACACCAGCGAGGGCGCTGCGCACAAAAACAAAAGCCTGGTGATGGTGCCGCTGCGCGAAAACGGCAAACTGCGCCCCGGCATCGAGGTGGCAAAGAAAATCCGCAAAATCGGCATGAACGCCAGTGACACCGGGTTGATTTATTTTGATGAAGTGCGCGTGCCCCAGCGCAACCGCATTGGCGCCGAAGGCCACGGTTTTATCTACCAAATGCAGCAGTTCCAGGAAGAGCGCCTGTGGGCGGCGGCGAGTTGCCTGCAATCCTTGAGCAACTGCATCGGCTGGACCATGGAATGGGCGCAGGAGCGCAAGCTCTTTGGCGCCACGCTGGCCGACCAGCAGTGGGTGCAATTCAAACTGGCTGAGATGAAGACGGACCTGGAAGCCCTGCGCGCGCTCACCTACCGCGCCTGCGAGCTCTACGTGGCCGGGCAGGATGTGTTGGAGCTCGCCTCCATGGGCAAGCTGCTGGCCGGGCGGCTCAACCGCACCATCCCCGACGGCTGCCTGCAGTTCTGGGGTGGCATGGGCTACACCTGGGAAAACAAGGTCTCGCGCATGTTCCGCGACGGACGCCTGGGCTCGATTGGTGGCGGCGCCGACGAAGTCATGCTCGGCATCATCGCCAAGACCATGGGCGTGGCCAAGCGGCCGCAACGCTAAACGCTGTCTCTATGCAAACCGCCGCAACCGCCGAGGACATCACCCACTTGCAGAGCAGCGCGCAGCGCTTTGTGCGCCAGGAAGTGGCGCCTTATTTGGCCGATTGGGAGGCGGTGGAAGTTTTTCCGCGCAGCCTCTACACCCGCGCAGCCGAACTGGGCTAGCTGGGGATGGGCTACCCCGAGCACCTGGGCGGCACACCGGCGAGCGCCGCGCTACGCAACGCCCTGACCGAAACCCTGGCGCGCGAGAGCGGCAGCGGTGGCCTGATGGCCAGCCTGTTCAGCCACAACATTGGTCTGCCGCCCGTGCTGCGCTGGGGCTCAGACGCCTTGCAGGCCGAGGTCATTCCCGGCGTCTTGCGGGGTGAAAAAATTGCGGCGCTGGCCATCACCGAGCCTGGCGGCGGCAGCGACGTGGCCGCGCTGCGCACCACTGCGCGCCTGGACGGGGGAGATTACGTGGTGGATGGCGAAAAGGTCTTTATCACCTCCGGCCTGCGCGCCGATTGGCTGACTGTGGCGGTGCGCACCGACGCGGCCAACAAGGGGCGCGGCGGCATTTCCATGCTGGTGGTACCCGGCGACGCGACCGGTCTGTCGCGCAGCCCTTTGCAAAAAATGGGCTGGCACTGCTCGGACACCGCGCATTTGCGCTTCGACGGCGTGCGCGTGCCCGCCCGCCTGCTGGTGGGGCAAGAGGGCGCGGGCTTCAAAATGATCATGGGCAACTTCAATGGCGAGCGCCTTTCCATGTCCGTCATGGCGTTGGGCTTTGCCGAGCGCTGCTACGCGGAAGCGCTGGACTGGGCACGCACGCGCAAAACCTTTGGCAGCGCCTTGGTCGAGCACCAAGTCATTCGCCACAAGCTGATGGACATGAAAATGCGCATCGAATCCACCCGCGCCTGGGTGGCCGCGCTGACCACGCGCTTGGACCAGGGCGACGAGGGTTCAGACTGGGTGGCGCAAGTGTGTTTGCTGAAAAACCACGCCACGCAAACCATGCAGTTTTGCGCTGACCAGGGCGTGCAGATATTGGGCGCCATGGGCTTTATGCGTGGCACCGCCTGCGAGCGCATTTACCGCGAGGTCAAAGTCATGATGATTGGCGGCGGCGCTGAAGAAATCATGAAGGAGTTGGCTTCGCGTCAACTCGGGCTGTGACAATCGGTCCATGAACAAAAAATTACCGGATAGTGCAGCCGCTGCGCCCACCGCCCCCTTAGCAGTGGCGTTTGAAGAAGAATTTGTCACCGGCCTGAAGGCCATTTTTGAAGAGCGCATCGTCTTCAACCAGCTCTTGGGCCTGAAGATCACCTCGCTGGAGCCGACCCGCGTGGTCGCGCGCATCGACATGCGCCCGGAGTTGGTGGGGCATTTCGCTTTCAACCGGGTGCATGGCGGCGTCATCAGCGCGGGTCTGGACGCCATGGGCGGGCTGGCGGTAATGGCCGCTATTGGCGCGCGCCACATGGACGAGACGCCGCAGCAGCGCCTGCACCGCTTTGGCAAGCTGGGCACCATCGATTTGCGCATCGACTATTTGCGCCCCGGCATCAGCCCGTATTTCGAGCTGCACGCCTATGTGCTGCGCCTGGGCTCACGGGTGGCGAATACACGCATGGAATTTTTGGGCGCCGACGGCACACTGTTTTCCACCGGCGCGGCGGCTTACATCGTGTCCTGAACATGGCGCGGCGTCGCACGCCCATAAAAAAAGGCCCTGAGAGGGCCTTTTTTGTTGCTTTAAAAGCGCCTTACAGAGGGACTTTTTTCAGCATTTCAATGCCGATTTTGCCTGCGGCAATTTCGCGCAGTGCGGTTACGGCGGGCTTGTTTTTGCTCTCGATCTTTGGGGTATGACCCTGGCTGAGCATGCGCGCGCGGTAGGTGGCCGCGAGCACCAGTTGGAAGCGGTTGGGGATCTGCTCGAGGCAGTCTTCGACGGTGATGCGGGCCATGGGATTCTCCGAAATTAGGTGGGGATGTTGAGCGCCTGGAACGTTGCGGCTCTGGCGCGCGCTTGCGCTGCAAATTTGAGCCGCTGCGAGTGAACAATCGCTTTCAGATCAAAAAGCGCCCGGTCAAACAACTCGTTGATTATAACGAAGTCGAATTTTTCGGCCTGCGCCACCTCCGTGGCGGCGTTTTCCATGCGCAAGTCGATGGTCTCGGGTGTGTCCTCGCCCCGGCGCTCCAGACGTGCGCGCAACTCCTCCCAGCTTGGCGGCAAGATAAAGATGCATACCGCGTTCGAAAAGGTCTGCCTGATTTGGATCGCGCCCTGAAAGTCGATCTCCAAAATCACGTCGGCACCCTGGGCCATGCGGTCTTCAATGGCTTTCTTGGAGGTGCCGTAGCGGTGCTTGTGCACGTTGGCCCATTCCACGAAGGCGTCCGCAGTCACCATGGCGTCAAATTCGGGCTCGGAGATGAAGAAGTACTCGCGGCCGTGCTTTTCCTGGCCGCGCGGTGCGCGCGTGGTGTGGGAAACCGACAGTTGCACGTGGGAGTCCAGTTCCAGCAAAGCCTTGACCAGGCTTGACTTGCCCGCGCCGCTGGGCGCAGCGACAACAAAGAGGTTTCCGGGGTAATCCATGGTGCAAGTGCGAATGGCTAAGGTCGGCTCATTCTATGTTTTGCACTTGTTCGCGCATCTGCTCGATCAGCACCTTCATGTCCACCGAAATGTGCGTCA
>CAIYQF010000171.1 GCA_903928325.1 uncultured beta proteobacterium
CACTTATGACCTGATGCACCGGCTCGGTAAGGATTACGAGAAGCCTGAGTTCGGTCTACGCACCATCGAGGTGGACGGTGTGGACGTCGCCATCCACGAACGGATCGAAATCAACAAACCGTTTTGCGAATTGCGCCGGTTTAAGCGCTTCAGTGACGACACCACGACCTTGGGCAAGATCAAGGATCAGCCCGCTGTGCTGATTGTTGCCCCGCTGTCGGGTCACTATTCCACGCTCTTGCGCGACACGGTGAAGACCATGCTGCGTGACCACAAGGTTTACATCACCGACTGGAAAAACGCCCGTCTGGTTCCCTTGAGCGAAGGCGAATTCCATCTGGACGACTACATCAACTATGTGCAGGAATTTATCCTCCACGTGCAGTAGCTGTATGGCAATTGCCACGTCATGAGCGTGTGCCAGCCTACCGTTCCGGTGTTGGCTGCCGTGTCATTGATGGCCAGCCGCGGCGAAAAAACGCCCTTGAGCATGACCATGATGGGCGGCCCCATCGACGCCCGTAAGTCGCCCACAGCGGTGAACAACCTGGCCATGAACAAGAGCTATGAGTGGTTCGAAAACAACGTCATTTACCGCGTTCCAAGCAGTTTCCCCGGCGCTGGACGGCGCGTGTACCCCGGCTTTTTGCAGCACACCGGCTTTGTGGCCATGAACCCCGACCACCACGCCAAGAGCCATTACGACTACTTCAAAGACCTTATTAAGGGCGACGACGTCAGCACCGAGGCACACCGCAAGTTTTATGACGAGTACAACGCCGTGCTCGACATGGACGCGGACTACTACTTAGAGACCATCAAGGTCGTTTTCCAAGACTTCAGCCTGGTCAACGGCACCTGGGATGTGAAATCGCCCAAGGGAAAAGTGGAGCGCGTGCGCCCAGAGGCTATTACCACCACGGCCCTGATGTCGGTCGAGGGGGAGTTGGACGATATCTCCGGCTCAGGCCAAACCCGCGCGGTACACGACATTTGCACCGGTGTGGTTTCCAGCCAACAGCGCCATTTCGAAGCCAAAGGTGCCGGCCACTACGGCATATTCTCGGGCCGCCGCTGGCGTGAACTGGTGTACCCCGAGGTGAAGTCCTTCATTAAAAAGCACCAACCCAAGGTGGTCAAAGCGGCAGCAGTGGTCCCTGCGGAAAATCCCGTTCAAACCCCTCAAACGCGCACGGCCCGTGCCAAGAGGCTGACCGACACGGCACCCAGCCTGTTTAGCGCGCCCTTGCCAACCGAGTCGGTCGTGGCACCGCTCAAGGCCGCCAAGCCCAAGGCTGCTGTAGTCAAACCTGCCAACGTTGCGGCCAAGGCAGCACCCAAGGCGGTCGCTAAAAAGATCTTGAAAGCAAAGTAAGTACGCGATGCAGACCGGCGAAGGCAACTTGGCCAGCCGCCTGCTTGACGCGCTGCCGCAAACCCAGTGCACCCGCTGCGGCTACCCCGACTGTGCGGCCTACGCGCAGGCCATGGCGCAGGGCGAGGCCGACATCAACCAATGCCCGCCAGGCGGCGCCGAAGGTGTCGGGCGGCTCGCAGCGATCTTGGAGTTGCCAGCCAAAGCCCTCAATCCTGAGTTTGGCCTGGAAGGGCCACGCAGCATCGCCTTTGTTGACGAAGCTTGGTGTATAGGTTGCACCCTGTGCATCGACGCCTGCCCCACCGACGCGATTTTTGGCACCAACAAGCGCATGCATGCGGTGATTGAAGCCTATTGCACCGGCTGCGAACTGTGTCTGCCGGCCTGCCCCGTGGACTGCATTGGGCTGGAAACCGTGCAAGTCGGGTCGAACGACCCGACTCAGGACCCGCCCACGGGATGGAACGCCTGGTCGCCTTCGCTCGCCGACACCGCACGGCACCGCTACAACGCCGCCACCATCCGGCGCACTGAGATGAAAGCAGCGCACCGCAGCGCCAAAGCCGCGCAAGCCCAAGCAAAACTCGCCGATATGGCGGCGTACTCGCGCATCACCGACCCAGCCGTTTTAGACCATAAAAAGGCCGTAATTCTGGCGGCCATGGAACGGGCGCGCCAGCGCCAGGCGACCTGACGTAGTCTTAGCCGCGGGCCTGCGCCAGGCGCGCAAAGGCGCCCACCACCTCAGGCGGCGCCTGCACCAGCTCGATCAACACGCCCTCGCCTGCAATTGGGAATTCTTCATTGGCTTTGGGGTGCAAAAAGCAGATGTCAAAGCCTGCGGCGCCCTTGCGGATACCGCCAGGCGCAAAGCGCACACCTTGCGCGGTAAGCCACTGTACGGCGACGGGCAGGTCATCAATCCACAAGCCAATGTGGTTGAGCGGCGTGGTGTGGACAGCGGGCTTTTTATCGGGGTCGATGGGCTGCATCAAATCGACCTCGACCTTGAACGGGCCGCTGCCGATGGCACAAATATCCTCGTCCACGTTTTCGCGCTCGCTCTTAAACGTGCCAGTTACTTCCAGCCCCAGCATATCGACCCAAAGCTTTTGTAGGCGCAGCTTGTCGGGCCCGCCAATGGCGATTTGCTGCACGCCCAGCACCTGAAACGGCCGTGTTGCGGTGGCGCTCATGCGGTGAATTCCACGATTGGCTGGTCCACCGTCAGGCTCTCGCCCTGGGTGGCCATGACCTTGCTCACCACACCATCGGCAGCGGCAAACAGCACGTTTTCCATTTTCATGGCCTCAATCACGGCCACGCGTTCCCCGGCTTGCACTTTTTGCCCGGGCACCACGGCCACATGCACCAGCAAGCCAGGCATGGGGGAAAGTATGAATCTGCTTAAGTCTGGCGGCGCCTTGAAGGGCATGAGCGCATGCAACTCGGCCATGCGCGGCGACACCACCAGGGCGTCGATGCGCGTGCCGTTGTGCTGCACCCGCAGCGCCAGCGGATTTTTGGGCGTGCCGCGCTCGATTTGCGCCACAAAGGGGCGGCCATTGACCGTGCCGGTGATGGCGATGTCGTTTAGGCGCGAGGGACTGCGGACTTCATAGTCAGACGTTCCCACCTGTACGCGCGCCGAGCCCAGTTCGCCATGAAACTCATCGACCCGCACCGGCGTGTAGTGGTTCTGACCGTCCTCGGCCAGGGTCACCACCACGTAATCCTGCCCGGCGTTCACCGCGTAGCCCGGCAACTGGCCGCTGATGGTGGCCGCGCGCTCGCGCGACTTGCGGCGCACAAAGGCGGCTAGTGCGACCAGGAACAAGGGGTCGTCGTGCGGCACGTCTTCGGCGCGGAAACCGTGGGCGTAATGCTCGGCGATAAAGCCGGTGTTGAAGTCGCCCGCCACAAACTTGGGGTGCGCCAACAGCGCTGCTTGGAAAGGAATGTTGCTGGACACGCCACGGATCACAAAGCCATTGAGCGCCTCGCGCATCTTGGTAATCGCGTCCAGTCGGTCGGTGCCGTGGACAACGAGCTTGGCGATCATCGAGTCGTAATACATCGGAATCTCGCCCCCGTCTTGCACGCCGGTGTCCACGCGCACACCGTGAAGGTGTTCCGTATCGCCCTGCCACATGGTTTGCGTGGGCGGTGCAAAGCGCACCAGGCGGCCAGTAGACGGCAAGAAGCCCCGGAACGGGTCTTCAGCGTTGATGCGGCATTCCATGGCCCAGCCGTTGCGCTTTACGTCGGCCTGCGTGAGCGGCAGTTTTTCGCCTGCGGCCACACGGATCATCAGCTCCACCAGGTCCAGGCCGGTGATAGCCTCGGTGACCGGGTGCTCCACCTGCAAGCGGGTGTTCATTTCTAAGAAGTAAAAGCTCTGGTCTTTGCCGACCACAAACTCCACCGTGCCCGC
>CAIYQF010000172.1 GCA_903928325.1 uncultured beta proteobacterium
CACCCTGGACGACATCGAGGCCCTGTGCGACCAGCACTACGGCGCAGGCATTTGGGACGAATACAGCATCTACGTGGACGACAAGCTGCCCAAGCCCCTGGCGATGAACTTTTAGGAACTTCTAGTTTTTAGCCCGTGTGCGGTGCGCGGGTTGGCGGGTGGCCCACCAGCTCATGGCCATGGCGGCCACCAGACCCGCCAAGCCGAACCAGTGCAGCGCATCCATATTGCCGTGCGCAATCAGCCAGCCATCGCCGCCTGCCCCCAGGGCTTGCCCGGCGTACATGGCCGCGCTGTTGAGCGCAATCGAGCCCGATGCCAACAGGGGCGCAATGCCCACCAGACGCGCTTGCTGGGCCGAGTTGGATGCAAAACAACCCAAGCCCCAAGGCACGCAAATCAGCGCGGCCAGCGCCAAACTGCTGGCCAGTGGCCAAAGCAACAGGCTCAAACCCATGCTGGCCACCGCCCACATCACCGCGCGCGGCGCGCCTCTGCGGTCAATGTGGCGCGACATCACCAGGTTACCAATCAACCCGCAGGCGCCAAAGCAGGCAAACAACAGGCTCAACTCGCCCGGTGTGACCTGCAGGTGCAGCTTGAAATAGGGCGCAAAGTACGAAAACAGCACAAACTGGCCGGCCGAATACAGCAGCGTCACGGCCACGCACAGCATCAGCGCGCGCGACTGCAAAGTCTCGCCCCATGCCGCCCTTGAGAAGGCCGGGGGCCGCACGCCGTCAGGCAGGCTGCGCCACACCCACGCCGCGCTGAGCAAGCTAAGAAAGGACACAAAGCCAAAAGCACTGCGCCAGCCCAAAGTGCCGCCTATCCAGGCGCCCAGCGGCACGCCCACCACCGAGGCCACCGACCAGCCCAAAAACACAAAGGTAATCGCCCGCCCACGCTGCGCCGGTGTCACCAGCAAGCCAATGCATGCCGCAGCCTGCGGCGTGAATATGGCGGGCGACACCACCGCCAGCACGCGCAAAACCATCAGCGAACCAAAGTCAGGCGCCAGCGCACCCAAGCCTAAAAACACCGCGTACCACAGCATGGACAAGGTCAGCAAGCGCCGTCTGTCCCAACCCGCCACCACGCTGGCCAACAGGGGCGCGCCCAGGCACATCATCACCGCCGCAGCCGTAATCAACTGCCCGGCCACCGCCACCGACACCTCCAGCGAACTGCCAATGTCGTTGAGCGTGCCCGGCACCACCATCACGCCGGTGCCGATGACAAAGTTGCCAAACAAGAGGGGCCACAACACGCGGGGCAGCGGTTCGTGCGGGGTAGCAGGTGTATTCAAGGGCATCAAAGGCAGAGAAAAGGCGCACCGCCACGGCGGCGGGCGCGGTTTATTGTCGCCTTGCACCAGGGCCTGAGCTGTGCCGCGCAGGACAGGCGCCGTTTACAGTCGGTCCAAGTGCGTGGAAAGTTCGGCCGGATTGTTCAGGTGCAGCGCTCGCCAGCCCAAGCTGGCAGCGGCTTGCACATTGGGCCCGTGGTCGTCAATAAACAGCGTGGTACCGGGCTGCAATTGGTACCGCTGTGCCAGCAGTTGGTAGATCTCGGCCTGCGGTTTGAGCAACAGCACGTCCGCTGAAAATAGGCCGCCATCAAACCATTGCATAAAGGCATGGCGCTGCTCTAGCGTGCGTGCAAAAGGCGCGGGCATGTTGGACAGGTACAGCATCCGAATACCCTCCCCGGCCTGGCGCCGCAGGCGCAGTGCGTCAAGCAGCGCCACGGTGCTGGGGATGGGCTGCAACTGTTCCCCAATCGGGGCCAACAAGGCGTGCATCGCCTGCTGGGCAATTGCCAGGCGTTGCGCTGTTTGCTCCACCACCTCGGGCAAGGTGCGCTCGCCCCGGTCAAAGGCAAGCCAGTCGCCATGCGAAAAAATCGCCCTTCCAAGCGCATCAGGGCTCTCAAAACCCTGCCAGTCACCGCGAAAGTGCGAACGCACCATCGCCGCCGGGTTCCAGTCAAAGACGACGCCACCAAAATCAAAAACAAAGTCCCGAATGATCACCCTATGCGCTCCCCGGTGCACTGTTCCATTTCACGTTCATCCCAGGCTACCAGGGGATGGACGCGCCCCTGAAGTCCACAAACTGCGCCCGCCCCGTGGGTTTCAGAGACTGCAGCACCTGCAATAGCTGCGCCGCCGACGCCTCAGGCGCTAGGGCGTCGCTGGGCGCCACAAAAGGGCGGCTGAGTTTGGAGCGCACCGTGCCCGGTTGCAGCGCCGCAAACACGGCCAGCGGGTGGCGGCGGCTGGCCTCAATCGCGGCGTTTTGCAGCAGCATATTGCGCGCGGCTTTGGCAGCGCGGTAGCCATACCAGCCGCCTTTGCGGTTGTCCGCAATGCTGCCCACGCGCGCCGACAAAGTGGCGTACACCGTCGGCATGTCGCTAGACAGCAGGGGGATGAAATGCTTCATGAGCAGCGCCGGGCCGATGGCGTTGATCTGCATGGACCGCACCAAGCCCTGGGCGCTGATTGCGTCCAGCCTCTTCTCCGGTCCCACACCATCGATTTCCAGCGCGCCGGTGGTGTCTATCAGCCAATGCACCGCCCCGCCCTGCCCCACTGCGTGGGCGCAGCGCTGGATGCTGGCCTCGTCGTCCAGGTCAAAGCCGGGCGTGCTGCTGCGCGACAGGGCCAGCACCTCGGCGAACCGGGGGTTGGCGCGCAGCGCGTCGACAAAAGCGCCACCTAGCGCGCCGCTGGCGCCCAGCACCACCGCCCGCAGGCCCGTGGACGGCGCCGCGGTCACCGTTTACGCCGCGCCTGCGGCTATTCTGCGCAGCGCCTGCTCAAACACCTCCACCGGCTGGCCGCCCGAGATCAGGTGTTTGTCGTTGATGATGATGGCGGGCACCGAGCGGATGCCTGCGCGCTGGTAGTACTGCTCCACCGCGCGCACCTCGTCGCTGTAGGTGTCGCTGTCCAAAATGGCTTGCGCCTGCACCACGTCCAGCCCTGCCGCCCGCACCGCTGCGAGCAGCACCTCGTGCGATTCGATGCACTCGGCACGACCCTGGTAGGCCTCTAACAGCGCTTTTTTCAGGGCGTACTGCGGGCCGTCGACACCCGCCAGTCCCGCCCAATGCAGCAGACGGTGCGCGTCAAAAGTGTTGTACACCCGGCCCCGGCCACCGGCATTGAAGGTGAAGCCCACCTCTGCGCCGCGCTGGCGAATGGTTTCGCGCATTTGGGCTTGTTGCTCGGGGGTAGATCCGTATTTTTCGGTGATGTGTTCGCCCAAGTCCTGGCCACCGGCAGGCATGTGGGGGTTGAGCTCGAAGGGCTGGAAATGCAGCTCTGCGGACACATCGGGCGCCAGGCGTTTGAGCGCGCCTTCCAGAGCGCCCAAGCCCACAGCGCACCAGGGGCAGGCTATGTCAGAGACGAAGTCGATTTTGAGGGTCGTGGTCATAATGGAATCGGTAGAAAAGAAAAAGCCATGTCAGCGCACTACTACTACTACTACTGCACCGCAGCCAAGCCCGCCAGTGCCAGTGCGTAGCCCCCTACACCAAACCCGGCAATCACCGCTTTGGCGGCGGGCGAAATATAGGAATGGTGGCGAAACGCCTCGCGCGCATGCACATTGCTGATGTGCAGTTCAATGAGCGCAATGCCAGTGCCCTTGATGGCGTCGTGCAGCGCCACGCTGGTGTGGGTGAAAGCGCCGGCATTCAACACCACCCCGGCCAACTCGCCCGCCGTATGCAAGCGCCCGGCCTCGTGCAGCCAGTCGACCAAGACGCCTTCGTGGTTGCTTTGGCGAAAGTCCAGCGCAAAACCGTGGGTGGCGCAGGCTTGCTGGCACAGGGCCTGCACATCGGCCAGGGTCTGGCTACCATAGACCGTAGGCTCGCGCGTACCGAGCAGGTTGAGGTTGGGTCCGTTCAATACCAGGGCAGTTTTCATGGGGGCTCCTAGGGCGTGGCGCGGGTTCGGAAAAGTCTGTGCGGCGTTAGACCGCAGGCGCCTGGGCGGCGATGGGTGCAAGCGCCGTTTGCACATCGCCGCACTGCGCGCGGTGGCGCAATACGTGGTCCATCACCACCAGGGCCAGCATGGCCTCGGCAATTGGTGTGGCGCGAATGCCCACGCACGGGTCGTGGCGGCCTTTGGTGACCACTTCGGTGGCCTGGCCTTCGACGTCAATCGAGGCGCGCGGCGTGATGATGGAGCTGGTGGGCTTGATCGCAATGCTCACTTCCAGGTCTTGCCCGGTAGTGATGCCGCCCAACACGCCACCAGCGTTGTTACTGACAAAGCCCTGGGGAGACAGCGAATCCCCATGCGTGGTGCCGCGCTGCGCCACACTGGCAAAACCGGCGCCAATTTCCACGCCTTTGACGGCGTTAATGCCCATCATGGCGTAGGCAATATCGGCGTCCATCTTGTCAAACAGCGGCTCACCCAGGCCCACCGGCACCCTGGATGCCGACACGCGAATGCGCGCGCCGCACGAGTCACCCGCCTTGCGCAGCGCGTCCATATAGTCTTCGAGCGCCTGAACGTCGGCCACGGGGGCAAAAAACGGGTTGTTGGGCACATGGCTCCAGGCCTCAAAGCCAATCGGCATCTCGCCGATTTGCGTCATGCAGCCGCGAAATTCGGTGCCGTATTGCGCTTTGAGCCATTTTTTGGCTACCGCGCCTGCGGCCACCATGGGCGCGGTCAGACGAGCTGAGGAGCGACCGCCGCCGCGCGGATCGCGAATGCCATATTTTTGGAAATAGCTGTAATCGGCGTGGCCGGGGCGG
>CAIYQF010000173.1 GCA_903928325.1 uncultured beta proteobacterium
CATCTCGCCCTGGGCCAGCGGCGTGAGCCACTGCTTCTTTTGCGCCGCGTTGCCGTAGCGCAGCAATATGGCGTTGACCGGGCAGTTGGTCACGCTGATCACCGTGCTGGTGCCGCCGTCGCCTGCGGCAATTTCTTCCAGCACCACGGCCAGCGTCAAATAGTCCATCTGCGCGCCGCCAAACTCTTCCGGCACGCAAATGCCATAGGCGCCCAGCACGGCCAGGCCCTTGTGCACGTCTTTGGGAAAGGTGTGTTCCTTGTCCCAGCGCGCGGCGTGCGGCCACAGCTCGGCTTGGGCAAAAGCGCGCACCGCGTCGCGCACGGATTCTTGGTCGGGGGTGAGAAGCATGGTTTTCTTCCTAGTTAACTTGGGGGTACACAAGCGCGCAGACTTGCATCAAGGACCAATTGGTCTGAATCGATCGCCAACCAATCGCAGCCGCCTTGATATGACCTCCGAGCTTGCAGCTCGCAAATCGGCACCAAAAATATGCGTAGTTATTTCAATGAGATGGAGATCGTCACCTTGATCGGGTATCAACTGCAAGTTAACTCGAGTTTGTTCACATTCGCTTGGTGGGTTAGAGGACGAAGAGGAACCGCAGGCACCTAAATTGTTTGAAAATTCAACGCGATGCAACTCTCGTAACGTCCAGCCGGTGAAGCGCACCAACGCATTCATGATGTGCTCAGCGCCTTGCCCCGATTCATACCCTTCCAACAGAGCAATTTGGCCGTAATGCCCAGTAACATCAACAAGCCCCAAAGATCGTGAATAGTTAAGCTCCTTGGCTTGCTTCAAATTGGGTCGATATAAGAAAGTGCGGGCCGAAAAATTCCGGCCCTGGTCTGGAAGCCAGACTGAAACAAGCCATCCACGCTCCGTTTTTCCTACCGTGATTTCGTGAATTCCCCTAATCCAGACTCGTCCCAACGGGCGTGACTGGTCGTTGACGCCTTTAGTAAGGGCAGCGAGCAGATCGTTTTCAGATGGCCAAGTTGTGGCACTGTCCGGAGCACACCACGCACCAGATAACAGCGCAAGCGCAAGCACCACACCAGCCCCACAACGCTGCAGCAGCAAAGTCATTTTCAAAACATCTCCCCTTTCTGACGACTTATGCCCTGTGGCAAATTCGTTAAACCCATTAGGCGAGCACTTCTTACATCACCTCCAGCGCCACCGCCGTACCTTCGCCGCCACCAATGCACAAGGTGGCCACGCCTTTTTGCAGGCCGCGCGCCTTGAGCGCATGGATCAGCGTGACCATGATGCGGGCGCCGGACGCGCCAATGGGGTGGCCCAGGGCGCAGGCGCCGCCGTTGACGTTGACGATGTCGTGGCTGATCTGCAAGTCGTGCATCAGCGCCATGGGCACCACGGCAAAGGCTTCGTTCACTTCCCACAAGTCCACGTCTTTCACCGTCCAACCGGCCTTGGCCAGGGCCTTGTTCACCGCGCCCACCGGGGCGGTGGCAAACCAGTTGGGTTCTTGCGCGTGCACCGCGTGGCTGACGATTTTGGCCAAGGGCTTGCAGCCCAGTTGGGCGGCGGTGGAGGCGCGCATCATCACCAAGGCGGCGGCGCCGTCGTTGATGCTGGAGCTGCTGGCGGCCGTGATGGTGCCATCTTTTTTGAACGCAGCTTTGAGCGTGGGAATCTTGTCGAGCTTGACTTTGCCGGGGCCTTCGTCAATCGAGATCACGCTCTCGCCCGCGCGGGTTTTAACGGTGACCGGGGTGATCTCGGCGGCAAACGCGCCCGACTGGGTGGCTGCCTGGGCGCGCTGCACGCTGGCGGTGGCAAAGGCGTCTTGCTGGGCGCGGGTAAAGCCGTATTTGGCGGCGCAGTCTTCGCCAAAGGTGCCCATGGAGCGGCCGGCCTCGTAAGCGTCTTCCAGGCCGTCGAGCATCATGTGGTCAAAAATGCGGTCATGGCCGATGCGGTAACCGCCGCGCGCTTTGGGCAGCAAATAGGGCGCGTTGGTCATGCTTTCCATGCCACCGGCCACCAGCACGTCGGCGCTGCCTGCGGCCAGCATGTCGTGCGCAAACATGGCCGCGCGCATGCCCGAGCCACACATCTTGGACAGCGTGACCGCGCCCGCGCTGATGGGCAAGCCGCCCTTGAAAGCCGCCTGGCGCGCCGGGGCCTGGCCCTGGCCGGCCATCAGGCAGTTGCCAAACAGCACTTCGTCGACCATCGCAGGCGCCACACCGGCGCGCTCCATGGCTGCCTTAATGGCCGCACCACCCAAGTCATGGGCGGCGAGGCTGGAAAAGTCGCCCTGGAACGCGCCCATGGGCGTGCGCGCGGCGCTGACGATAACGATAGGGTCTTGCATGGCAAATTACTCCTGAAAAAAAGGGCGCCATCAGGCGCGGGCAAACCGCTTGTCGCGGTCATAGGGAAACACGTCGTGCACATAACCAGCGGCGATGCGGTCTTTGTGGGCTTGCCAAAAGCTGGCGTCCAGCAGGTCGGCGTGGTGCTTCATGAACACGCTGCGTACTGCCGGGTTGCCGAGCAAGAACGGGGCAAAGGTTTCGGGAAACACATCGTTGGCCCCCACCGAATACCAAATCTCCCCCGACATTTCGTCTTCTTCGTTGCGCGGCGCGGGCACCTGGCGGAAGTTGCAGTCGGTGATGTATTCGATCTCGTCGTAGTCGTAAAACACTACCTTGCCGTGGCGGGTGATGCCAAAGTTTTTCCACAGCATGTCGCCGGGAAAGATGTTGGCTGCCACCAGGTCTTTAATGGCGTTGCCGTACTCGACCACGCCGCGTTCAATCTGCTCGCGCGCCCGTGCCGCCTCGGGCGAGGTGTCGGCCGGGTTGGCGCCACCGGCGTCAAAGGCTTCTTGCAGGTAGATATTGAGCGGAATCATGCGCCGCTCAATGTAGACGTGCTTGATGATCACCTCCAGCGTGCCGTCGCCATCGCGGTCGCTGATTTCCAGCTGGCTGGGGGCGAATTTCTCAATTTCAGCAATCAGCGCATCGTCAAAGCGCGCGCGTGGGAAACCCACCTCGCTGTACTCCAGCGTGTCG
>CAIYQF010000174.1 GCA_903928325.1 uncultured beta proteobacterium
CTTGAGCGCATTAGAAAATTCGATGCTTTGCGCCAAATCCCAGCCGCCTTCCACCCAGTCGGTGGCCGACAGGCGCAGGCCCAGGCAGCCGCTGTAGGCTTGGCGCACCGCAGCAAACACCTCCAGCGGAAAGCGCATGCGGTTTTCCAGGCTGCCGCCGTAGGCGTCGCTGCGCTGGTTGGCCAGCGGCGACAAAAACGCGTGCAGCAAATAGCCGTGGGCCGCGTGCAGCTCAATGGCGTCCACGCCCATGCGCACCGCGCGCAGGGCCGCGGCCACAAAGGCGTCGCGCACGCGCGCCAGGTCGGCGTCTGTCATGGCGTGGGGTGCGGGCTCGTGGGGCAATTGCGCCAGGGCGGATGGCCCCTCGGTCTGCCAGCCGCCCTGCTCGGGCGACAGCAGTTGCCCGCCCTGCCAGGGCAGCGCGCTAGACGCCTTGCGCCCGGCGTGCGCTAACTGAATACATACCGCCGTGTGCGGTGCCAGGGCGCGTGCGCGGTGCAGGTGGTCGGCCAGCGCGGCTTCGGTGGCGTCGTCCCACAGCCCTAAGCAGGCCGGGGTGATGCGGCCCTCGGGCAGCACGGCGGTGGCCTCGATGGTGAACAGGCCCGCGCCGCTGTTGAGCAAATTGGCCCAGTGCGACAGGTGCCAGTCAGCTGCTTGGCCGTCTTTGGCTGCATACTGGCACATGGGCGCGACCACGATGCGGTTGGGCAAGGTCAGGCCGCCTTGGGGCGAGGGCAGGGTCAAGGGAGAAAAGAGAAGGCTCATGCAGCAGTACCAGGTAGTGTTGAATTTTACGATTTTGCCGTCTTTTATGGTTGCTGCGGTTTTATATCATTTTTGGCGATAAACTTCCTTATGCGCACCATGTTACTCCTTGCATTGGCTTATTGCCTTGGGTTGGCCTCACCGGTTTGCTATGCCGGGCCCGACGTGCAGTGGCAGCGCTATTTTGACCAAACCGGCGCATTGGAACTGCCGGAGGTGCAAAACATGCCGTTTGCGCCCGCCAGCCCCTACATACAGTGGAACGCCACACCCGGCGCGCTGTGGCTCAGGTTCACGCTCACCGACGATGGCAGCGAGCCCCTTTTTCTGCAATGGAGCCGCCCCACTGCCGACCAGGTTACGCTCTACCTGCCCAGCGGCCAGGGCGGGGCCTGGCGTGAGCGGGCGCTGTCGGGCCGGGAGCTGCAGACCGGTGCGCGCCTGGGCTGGGGCCCTGCTCCGTACCCGGTTCCCTTCACCTTTTATGTGCGCCTGCAAAGCGAGGGCTTCCATTGGATCGGGCCCCTGGTGCTCACGCAAAGCGCATCCCTGCAACAACGCGACAACGCCTTGCTGCTGCTCAGCGCCGACGTCAGCCTGGGCCTGCTGGTGTTGGTGGGCGCCGCCCTGCAGTGGGTGCGAACGCGCCGTTTGGCCTACGCGGCGCTGATGGTTATGTGCGCCACCTTGTTGGTGTTGAACCTGAACCTGGAAGGAGTTTTTGTCCAATGGTTGGAGCTGGCGCCCTACGCCTTTGTGCTGGTATCGAAGGTAAGCGGGTTGTTTGCCGTGCTGGCCTCGCCGCTGGTGGTTGCCGCCTTGCTCACGGGTACGGTCGATGTGGCGCCCAGCAGGCGCGCCCTGCGCTGGTACGTGGGGGGGGGGCTGGTGTTGGTGTCACTCACACCGTTTGCGTGGCGTGTGGTGGTCTTTCTGCTCGCGCTGTCGTGGATCCACTTGCTATACGCCTACCTGGTGTGGCAGCGCTACCGGACCAAGGGCGATGCACCCTTTTGGCACTGGGCGCGACGCGAGGATAAGCTGGTGGCCTTGTCGGCTGCTGTGTATACCATGCTGAATGCAGCGGTATTCCTTGGCTCGCCTTGGGCGTCGGGCACGGCCTTTGAAACCGCGTACCACGTGGTATTTAGGGGGTCGGTGTTTACCTTGTTCGGCTTGGTGATCTTGTCGCGGCAAGACTACCTGCTCCACTTGCAAGCGTTAGCGCAGGCCGCCGCAGCCCAAGCGCGCGATCTGATCCATGCGCAGTGGCGCGCCACGCAGCAGCAGTTTTTGGCCATGCTGGTGCATGAAATCCGCACGCCGCTGACGGTGATCCAGTTCGCCAGCCACGCCATGGCGCATCGCGCGCTGGACCCGGCCCAAAAAGCCAGTTGGGTGCAGCGCATGGACGGCGCGGTGGCCACCATTCGCCAGATTCTGGAAAACTGCATCCATGCCGACCGCGTGGATGCCGGCGTGGAGACCATTGAGCTGCAAGAATTTGCCATCGAGCCGGTGCTGCAAACCGCCATAGACCGCCTGCAGGAAACCAACCCTGAAGGCGTGCAGCGACTAATGCTGGGTTTTGAAGTCGCGGGTTTGCGCCAGGTGCGTTGCGTGGCCGACCCAATTTTTGTGGGCATTATTCTGGGCAACCTGCTGGGTAACGCACTCAAATACTCTCCCCCAAGCACCCCGGTGCGCTTGCAGGTGCAGCTCCAGCAGCAAAACGGCCAGCAATGGCTGGCGCTGTGGGTGCACAACGAGGTGGCTGCCGGTGGCGGCCCCGACCCGGCGCGGGTGTTTGAGCGCTACTACCGCGCGCAAAGCTCCGGCCGGGTGGCGGGCACCGGTCTGGGCCTGTGGTTGAGCCAAAATCTGGCGCAACGCATGCAAACCCAGATTTCTTTTGACCAGAACGGGCAGCGCATTCGGTTTGGTTTGGTGCTGCTGCAAGCCCCCGCTCTCAAAGCGCCCTAGCCCGGCGGCGCCGTCCAGGCCGCACCGAGGCGCAGCGCTGCGGTGCATGCCAAAAACACCATGGCTTCCAAGGAGAGAAAAATGACTATGTGGTTTACATTAGCCCAAATGCCAATGTAAAACCGGTGCCAGCCCCTTTGCGGGCCCCACGCCGGGTGGCCCTCTCTTGGTGTGTAAGCCCATGGACTATTCCCCCGAAGTCATTGTTGTAGAAGATAACCTGGGCGTTTTAGAGGCCCTGGTGGACCATTTGCAGTCCGAGGGTTTTTCGGTGCGCGGCGTAGAAACCGGCCAGGCGCTGGACGCAGCCTTGGCCCAGCGCCCGGCCGACGCCCTGGTGCTGGATTTGAATCTGCCGTTTGAGGACGGCATCTCCATTGCCAAGCGCGTGCGCCAGTCATTGCCGGGCATCGGCATCCTGATTTTGTCGGCGCGGGTGCAGCCACGCGACCGGGCCGATGGCTACGCATCGGGTGCTGATGTCTACCTGCCCAAGCCCGCTTCGCCCCATGAGCTGACCCAGGCGCTGCGCACGCTGTGCAGCCGCGGGGCGGGGCGGGGTACCCATAAGCATTGCGCTCGCTAAAATGGTGGGCTTGCGCTGCAAAGCCGCCGCGCCACAGTTCTTTAGCTACCCCCTAACCCCGGAGTCGATTTTCATGGCCCATTCCCAGCAAATGGCAAGCGCAATACGCGCGCTTGCCATGGACGCAGTTCAACACGCCAACTCCGGTCACCCCGGCGCGCCCATGGGCATGGCCGACATGGCGGTCGCCCTGTGGGGCCAGCACCTGCAACACAGCCCGACCAACCCGCATTGGGCCAACCGCGACCGTTTTGTGCTGTCCAACGGCCACGGTTCGATGCTAATTTACGCCTTGTTGCACCTCACTGGCTACAAGCTGCCCATGCAAGAGCTGAAAAACTTCCGCCAGTTGCACAGCATGACCGCAGGCCACCCTGAGGTGGGCGTCACCCCCGGCGTGGAAACCACCACCGGCCCGCTGGGCCAGGGCATGGCCAACGCCGTGGGCATGGCGCTGGCCGAGAAGCTGCTGGCCAGTGAGTTCAACCGCGACGGCCACGCCGTGGTGGACCACCACACCTA
>CAIYQF010000175.1 GCA_903928325.1 uncultured beta proteobacterium
CCCTGCACAACACCTTCGACTTCGTCCAGCAGTCCGCTGGTCTGACTTACATTTTTGATACAATAGCTCTCTTTCCTGAAATGCCCAGGTGGCGGAATTGGTAGACGCACTAGTTTCAGGTACTAGCGAGTAACTTCGTGGGGGTTCGAGTCCCTTCCTGGGCACCAATTGTCACTGAATTCCCAATGAACTTCCCCTTATGCGGGACAGTTTTGGGACACGATTCAAACGATACCCAAACGCTGGCCGTTGCTCAGGCAGCTTAGCCCCGAAGCGTTGGCTGCGAGTGTAGTTCACCCCAGTCCTAGCACCTGTCACACCACAGGCGCGGCGTCACCAGCCCCGCGCCGACCGCGACCACCGCGTCCGCGTGCCAGATTGGCCCCCGGTGCGGCGCCGCCTAGGCGGCTTTGCTCGCCGCCCCACTGGGCGCGCGCGCCAGTGGACACTTCACCCAGCGTGCTAACAATCGCCTCCAAGGTGGGGCTATCGCTTTTCGTGTGCGCGTCCAGCGCCTCCCGCATGGCGCGCAGGTGTTTGGCCGAGGTACCGCAGCAGCCACCGATAATGCGGGCGCCCGCGTCCAATGCCATGCGGGCATAGTTGGCCATGATCTCCGGCGTGCCGTTGTAGCAAATCGCGCCGTCCACGTACTGCGGGATACCGCAGTTGCCCTTGGCCACCAGCACCACCTCGGGGCCCATGGCCTGGGCCAGGTTGTGGATGCAGGCCACCACCTCAGAGGCGCCCACGCCGCAGTTGGTGCCGCAGGCGGCCAGGCGGGGGCTGAGCGTCTTTTCGATGCCGGAAAAGTCGCTGGGCGAAATGCCCATCATGGTGCGGCCATTGGTGTCAAAACTCAGGGTGCAAACAATAGGCAGGCCAGCCACGGCGGCACCGGCCACGGCGGCTTCCACCTCTTCGCGCGAGGACATGGTCTCAATCCACAGCACATCGGCGCCGCCTGCGGCCAGCGCCAGCGCCTGTTCGGCAAAGGCGGCCTTGGCCTGCGCAAAGGTCAGCGGGCCAATGGGTTCCATGATTTCGCCGGTCGGCCCCATGCTGCCCGCCACCGCCACGGTGCGTCCGCTGGCGTCTGCCACCTGGCGGGCGATCTGCGCGGCCCGGGTGTTAAGTTCAGCCATACGGCCCTGGGCGTTATGCAGCTTGAGGCGGTAGACGGTGCCGCCAAAGCTGTTGGTCAGAATGATGTCGGCACCTGCGTCCACAAAGTCTTGGTGCAGTTTGGTGATGCGCTCAGGGTGCTCGGTGTTCCACAGTTCGGGCGCGTCGCCCGACATCAGGCCTACGTCAAACAGGTTGCTGCCGGTGGCGCCATCGGCCAGCAGCCAGGGGCGGGTTGCCAGCAAATGGGTAAAGCGGTTGCTGGTCGTGTCTTGAAGGCTGGAGTTGGGGGGTACGGAAACTAGGGTTGTCATGGCTCACTCATCTTAAAACAGGGTGACCACGCAGCGGAGGGCTTGAAAAACTTGCATTCACCGCACCGGTTGCGTGGGTGAGCGCCGTTACATCCGACCGGCATTGCGCCAGTCGCCCCGAGCCTCGTTCATCAATATGAACTGCAACGCTCCTCGGAAGCTGCGTATTTTAGCGCAGGGGCACCAAACCGCCCCACGGAAACCGCCCCGCCCCTAGCGCTGCTGCGTTTCCCAGTTTGGGTGGACGAAGTACGGCGCGTCTGAGGGTGGCAAGGGCATGCGGCCACGAATAAGGTCGGCCAGCTTTTCCGCCATCATGATGGTGGGCACGTTCAGGTTGCCGCTCACGATCAAAGGCATGATGGACGCGTCCACCACGCGCAGGCCGCGCACGCCGTGGACGCGGCCTTGCGGGTCGGTCACGGCCATGGCGTCGGTGCCCATGCGGCAGGTGCCGCTGGGGTGGTAGGCGGTCTCGGCGCTGTTGCGGATGTGTTCGTCGATTTCAGCGTCGGTTTGGACTTGTGGCCCCGGCGACAGCTCGTCGCCCCGGAATTCGTCGAAGGCATGCTGGGCAAAGATTTCGCGCGTCAGGCGCACCCCGGCGCGCATTTCACGGCGGTCTTGCTCGGTGCCCATGTAGTTAAAAAGGATGCGCGGCGCTTGCAGCGGGTCGGCGCTTTGCAGCTTGACATGGCCCCGGCTGGTGGGGCGCATGGGGCCCACATGGGCCTGAAAGCCGTGGCAGGTGGCGGGCGAGTTGCCGTCGTAGCGCACCGCCATGGGCAAGAAGTGGTACTGCAAATCAGGTTGTTTGACACCGGCTTCGCTGCGGATAAAGCCGCCCGACTCAAAGTGGTTGGTCGCACCCAGGCCGCTGCCGAACAAGATCCACTCCACCCCGATTTTCAGTTTGACCAGCGGGTTCATGGCCGAATACAGGGTGATCGGCTTGGTGCAGGCGAACTGCACATAGGTTTCCAGGTGGTCTTGCAGGTTTTCGCCCACACC
>CAIYQF010000176.1 GCA_903928325.1 uncultured beta proteobacterium
CAGGGCGTGACTGATGAGGCCAAGCTGTTTGCCTCGTCCCTGGCCGAGCCCTTTTGCGGTTTGAACACCGGCTTTGAAGTGGTGGAGTGGCTCGACAAGCCCGAAGCCGCGAGTTCGCTGGCGCTGATCTCGCTGCGCAGCGGTGAGGCCGGTAGCACCGCACCGGCCTTTGGCATGCTGGTGCTGGCGTCCATGGACCCCCAGCGTTTCCATGGCGGCATGGGTACCGACTTTTTGTCACGTATCGGCGAGGTGGCCAGCGCCGCGCTGAGCCGACTGCGCTAAACCACTTGCCGCCTAGCCCGTGCAGACCGACAGCGCGCTGATCGAGGGCTATCTGGAGCATGTGCGGGTAGAAAAGCGCCTGGCCGCGCGCACCGTGGAGCTGTACGCGCTGGACCTGGCCAAGCTGCAAAACTTTGCGGCGGCGGCCTCCAGCCCCGCTGGCGAGGGCGTGGCGGGAAAAGGCCTTGCGCTACTGGGCGTCAAAAGCCACCACATCCGACGCTGGGTCGCCGTTATGCACAGCGGCGGGCGCAGTGGCCGTGGCATTGCATTGATTTTGAGCGGCTGGCGCGGCTTTTACACCTGGCTGGGCCGCCAAGGCTTGGTGGACAGCAACCCGGTGCAAGACGTGCGCTCGCCCAAGGCGCCCAAACCGCTGCCCAAAGCCCTGGGCGTGGACGACGCGGTGCAATTTGCCGATTTTCAGAGCGACGACGACGCCTGGCTTGAAGCGCGTGACTCTGCCATGGTGGAGCTGCTCTACGGCAGCGGCCTGCGCGTGGGTGAGCTGGTGGGCCTAGACGTAGTGGCCAGCGCGCAAGCCAAGGGCTGGATCGACATGCAGGCAAGCGAGGCCCACGTGCTGGGCAAAGGCTCCAAACGCCGCAGCGTGCCGGTAGGGGCCACGGCCTTGCGGGCGCTGGAGCGCTGGCTGGCCTTGCGCGGTCCTGGCGCTGCGGTTGCCGCGCCGGGGCATACGGTGGCGCGGGTGCGCAGCGTCGATGCATCCGCCGCTCTGTTTCAGGGGCGCCATGGCACGCGTTTGACGGCGCAATCGGTTTGGCAGCGCCTGCAGCGGCGCAGCCTGCAAGCGGGTATGGCCACGCCGGTGCACCCGCACATGCTGCGCCACTCCTTTGCCAGCCATGTGCTGCAGTCCAGCAGCGACCTGCGCGGCGTCCAAGAGTTGCTGGGCCACGCCAACATCAGCACCACGCAGGTCTACACACGGCTGGACTTTCAGCACCTGGCCAAGGCCTATGACGCGGCGCACCCCAGGGCGAAGGTGAAAAAGAGCCCTTGAAGCGAGTCAGCGCGCTGGGAAAGATAATGGGGTGTTAAAACCCTTATCCACCTTGTTGGTGTCTCTGTCTATGAAACTGCCCCCAAGCGTCACCCTGGTCGAAGTTGGACCGCGCGATGGTTTGCAAAATGAAAAGCAAGCCGTACCCGCGTCGGTCAAGATCGAGCTGGTGCACCGCTTGCAGGAGGCGGGCCTGAAAAACATCGAGGTCACCAGCTTTGTTTCCCCGAAGTGGGTGCCGCAAATGGCTGACAACGCGCAGGTGATGGCGGGCATCCAACGCAAGGTGGGCGTGCGCTACTCGGTGCTGGCGCCCAATATGCAAGGTCTGGAGGCGGCGCTGCGCAGCCAACCCGACGAGATCGTGGTGTTTGGCGCCGCCAGCGAGGCCTTTAGCCAGAAAAACATCAACTGCAGTATCAGTGAAAGCATGGAGCGCTTTCGCCCGGTGGTGGCCGCTGCACTGGCCCAGGGCGTGGCCCTGCGGGGCGCCATATCGTGTGCGCTGGGCTGCCCCTACGAGGGCGAGATTGCGCCCGAGCGGGTGGCATTGGTGGCGCAGCTGATGCGCGAGATGGGCGTGCAGCACGTGGGCGTGGCCGACACCATTGGCGTGGGCACGCCGCGCAAGGTGCAGGCGGCGCTGGAGGCGGCGTTGCGCCACTACCCGCTAGACGCCGTGTCGGGCCACTTTCACGACACCTATGGCCAGGCGCTGGCCAATACCTTGGCGGCCTTGGAGTTGGGCATTGCCAGCTTTGACACTTCGGTGGCCGGTCTGGGTGGCTGTCCGTACGCCAAGGGTGCGACCGGCAACGTGGCCACCGAAGACGTGGTGTTCATGCTCCACGGCATGGGCATTGACACCGGGATTGACCTGGAGCGGCTGGTGGACGCCAGCGCATTCATCAGCCAGCACCTGCAGCGCGCGCCCAACTCCCGCGCCGCCACTGCCTTGCTATCGCGCCGCCATGCCGCCTGACTCCCTCCGTGTGCGCCCGCCACCGGCCGATCGCCCCCGCCGCCGGGCCAAGCCCGACCCGGCGACGCAGTACCAGCGTTTGCTGGCGGTGCGCTTGCCCGAGGCACTGGCCACGCGCTACGCGCCGCCATCGCCTTGCGTTTCGGTCTGCCACATGGACGCGCAAACCGGTTGGTGCTTGGGCTGCTTGCGCACCATCGAAGAAATTGGCACCTGGGCCGGTAATTCGGACCAGGACAAACGCGAAGTCTGGCAGCGCATTGGCCAGCGCCTGGAGTTTTTGAAATGAAGCAAATCACCTTTTTCCTGGACTTTCTATCTCCCTATGCCTACTTGGCGTTCAAGGCCTTGCCCGACGCGTTGGAGGGGCTGAGCTACGCGGTGCGCTACCAGCCGGTTTTTTTGGGCGGTTTGCTCAAGCACAGCAAGGTGTTGGGCCCCGCCGAGGTGCCAGGTAAGCGCGAGTGGGTCTATCGCCAAGCGCAATGGCTGGCTCACGCGCAGGGCGTTCGTTTGGATATGCCGGCAACCCACCCGTTTAACCCGCTGGGCTTGTTGCGCCTAGCCGTCGCCAGCGACCCGCAGGGTCTGCCCAACCGCTATGTGTGTGAAACCCTGTTTCGCCACGTGTGGGAGGGCGGCCAAGACGCCGCCGATGCCGGGCGCCTGCAAGCGCTGAGCGCCGATCTGGCGCCCGCGCGTGACCCCCGCAGTGACGCGGTACGCGACCAACTTAAAGCCCATACCGACGGTGCCATCGCCCAGGGCGTGTTTGGTGTGCCCAGCTATGCCGTTGACGGCAAGGTGTTTTGGGGCTTGGACGCGCTGCCCATGCTGCGCGACTACCTCGATGGTGGCGCCTGGTTTGCTGACAGCGCATGGACGGCAGCGGCGGCCTTGCCCAGCGGCTTGTCGCCACGATAGATCTGACTTGCCGCATGGCGAAACGTAGACCGAGGGTTTGACCTTACTTGGTCAGCGCTTGGTAAGTTTGACGCAAGCTGGCGTTATTTTCACGTAAGAGCAGGGTCAGTGCCTCCACCAAGAATAGGTGCGTTCCTCACTGTGAGGACGTTCAATGATTGGAGACAAAACTATGGCAGTTGCAGCACCGCGCCCGATGTCGGCGGAAGAGAAGAAAGTTATCTTCGCTTCCTCCCTCGGCACCGTTTTTGAGTGGTACGACTTTTACCTGTACGGTTCTTTGGCAGCCATTATTGCCAAGCAGTTCTTCAGCGGTTTGGATGAAGGTTCGGCCTTTATTTTTGCCTTGCTGGCGTTTGCTGCCGGTTTCATCGTGCGCCCATTTGGCGCGCTGGTGTTTGGCCGCTTGGGTGACATGATCGGACGGAAATACACCTTTTTGGTCACGATCCTTATCATGGGCTTGTCGACCTTTATCGTTGGTGTGTTGCCCAATTACGCGTCTATCGGCGCGGCCGCTCCGGTGATCCTGATTGCGCTGCGTATGTTGCAAGGCCTGGCGCTTGGTGGTGAGTACGGAGGCGCTGCAACCTATGTGGCTGAGCATTCGCCCCAAGGCAAGCGTGGCGCGTACACCGCCTGGATTCAAACCACCGCCACCTTGGGCCTGTTCTTGAGCCTGATGGTGATTTTGGGGACGCGTACCGCCATTGGTGAAGAAGCCTTTGCCGATTGGGG
>CAIYQF010000177.1 GCA_903928325.1 uncultured beta proteobacterium
CGCGCGCACTTGCGCGACAAGGGCTATGCGCTGGTGACCGAAGGCTATATGGACGTGGTGGCGCTGGCGCAGCTGGGTTTTCCCAACGCCGTGGCCACGCTGGGCACCGCCTGTACCAACGACCATGTGCAAAAGCTGTTTCGCTTTACCGACGTGGTGGTGTTCAGCTTTGACGGCGACAGCGCCGGGCGGCGTGCGGCGCGCAAGGCGCTGGACGGCGCGCTGGCGTTTGCCACCGATGTGCGCAGCATCAAGTTCTTGTTTTTGCCCGCCGAGCACGACCCCGACAGCTTTATCCGCGCCCACGGCGCTGACGCCTTTGCCGACTACGTGGCCCAGGCCACGCCGCTGAGCCGGTTTTTGGTCGAGTCCGCCAGCGAGGGCTGCGACTTGCACACAGCCGAAGGCCGCGCGCACTTGTCCAGCAACGCCAAGCCCTTGTGGATGCAACTGCCTGACGGCGCCCTGAAACTGCAACTGCTGGCTGAAATTGCCGACTTGGTGCAGCTCACCACCCGCGAACTGGGCGATCTCTGGATGCCGCCATCGCGCCCAGGCGGCAAAGACGCTATGCGACGCACAAGCTACCGGGGCCCAGGCTACGAGGCCACGCCGGCACCCGGCTTTGGCGGGGTGCCATCGCAGCGCGGTATGGCCTATGTCCCCAGGCCGCATGCCACCCGCCCTCGGATAGGTGGGAGGGCGCGCCCGGCCAGTCGCGCCGACCACGCCAGCCGGATCTTGCTCGGGCAGAGCCAATTGTGGGAGTCGCTGTCAGGGCAAGAGCATGCCATGCTGTGTGGGCTGCCCGAGCCGCACGGCGCACTGTTCGTCTGGCTGGAAACGCAGTTGCACGAACACGGGCCGTTGACCTGGAACGCCTTGCGGCCCGAGGCTGCAGGTCAGCCCTTTGAGGACCTCGCGCTGCGTCTGATGTCGGACGAGGTCGCCGCCCCAGGGCACGCCGAAGAGGCGGTTTTAGAGCTGCAAGACGTCTTGCTGCGCCTGGCTATCGACCGCATCGACGCGGAAATGAAACACATTGCCGAATCACCACCGGATGCCGACGTGGGCCAGCGCTACCGTGCCATGAAGGACCGGCGCGCGCCACTGGCCGCGCAACTTGAAGCATTGATTAGAACCATGTCGGGAAAGGTATAATCCTTTTTCTAAGCAAGAGCGACAGCAGCACCTCCGGGCATCCGGCCAAGCAGTGACACCGATCACACAGGCCAACCCACCGCAAGGACTGCAAGCCAAATGTTCGCCCACCATCTTGCCTGTGAAAACCCCAAGCCCGCCACCCTGCTGCGCCCTGCCGTTGTTTTGCATGTTGCAAAACGGGACGTGTCGGCCTTACTTTTTTTGTTCTGAGGTTGCAAGATGCCGACACCGAAAACCACCAAACCAGTTCCATCCAAAGCTAAACCTGGCGCGAAATCGGCTGCAAAACCCCAGAAAGCAGCGCCTGCTGCTGCCTCCCCCACCAAATCCAAAGCAGTGGCCAAACCGGTCGCTGCAGCCAAACCTTCCTCGAAAGCGACAACGTTGTCCCCAATTCCCGCCAAACCCGCCCCCGCTGCAAAAACCAAAGCTGCTGCTGTAAAGCCGGCAGCGAAGCCAGTCAGCACCGCTGCCGCCAAGACCAGCAAGCCTGTGACACCAACCGCAGCCAATCCAGCAGCAAAAACAGCGAACAACGCCCCGGCAGCAGCCAAACCAGCGGCCAAGGTAGCAGCCAAAACCGCCCCGGCGCCCAAGGAAAAGGCCAAACCCACTCCCAAAGTCAAGGCGGGCAAGGCCAAACCAATGCCCCTGGGCGGTGACGATGCCGACCTGTCCGACATCGAGGCCGAGCTCGAAGCCGAACCGGTCGCAACGGTCGCTGGCGAAAAGGTCAAGCCCCTGCGCATGAAGATCAGCAAGGCCAAAGAGCGCGCCTTAATGAAAGAGTTCGGGCTGGAAGAAACCATCCTATCTGAGGAAGAAAAAACCAAACGCCGCCTGGCCTTTGTGGCACTGATCAAACTCGGGCGCACCCGGGGCTACCTCACGCATGGCGAAATTTCGGACCACTTGCCGGGCAAGCTGGTCGACGCCGAGACCATGGAAGTGGTCATCTCCATGCTCAATGACATGGGTGTGGCCGTCTACGAGCAAACACCCGACGCTGAAACACTGCTGCTTAACAACAACGTGGCCACCGCCGCCACCGAAGCCGAGGCCGAAGAAGAGGCCGAAGCCGCCTTGAGCACCGTAGACAGCGAGTTCGGCCGCACCACCGACCCAGTGCGCATGTACATGCGCGAGATGGGCACGGTCGAGTTGCTGACCCGCGAAGGCGAGATCGAGATCGCCAAGCGCATCGAAGGCGGCCTGATGGCGATGATGGAGGCGATCTCTGGTTCGCCCGCTACGATCGCAAAAATCTTGGAGTTGGGCGAAGAAATCCGCGAAGGCAAGGTGGTGATTACCACCATCGTGGACGGCTTTTCCAACCCCAACGAAGCCGACGACTACGTGGCCGAAG
>CAIYQF010000178.1 GCA_903928325.1 uncultured beta proteobacterium
TCCAAAATGGTGCGCGCCGCGCCGCGCGGGTTGTCGTCGGCAATGCGGCGGATAAAGCTGGGCACGTCAATGCCGGTGGGGCAGGCGGTTTGGCAGGGCGCGTCAAAGCAGTAGTAGCAACGGTCGGCCTCAATCTTGGCTTGCGCCAAGTTCAGCGGCGGGTGCGCGTCGCAAAAGTGGTGGGCGTATTGCTCCGGGGGCAGGCGACCGGCGTGGACTCCGGGCGTCAGAGCGTCTACTGGCATGGTGTGGTTTCCAATCGCGTGGGGGGCATCAAAATGGCTTGTTGACCTGGCGCCCCAAGGCGGCGCGCAAATCTGTTTGCATGGTTTATTTAATCCAGTAATAATTGTTTTACCAATTGGTAAAAACCCTAGACGTTTAGCTAGCAATACCCGTACCAGAACTATGAAAACCCCGGCGTCGCTCGCAACCGCCCCAACCAAGACCGCCAGACCCAAGAGCGTTAAGGTCAGCCAGGCCCGCAAGCTGCTGGAGGCCGACATCCTGGCCGCCGCCAAACGCCTGTTTGCGCAGCGCGGCTTTGGCGGCGTGTCTTTGGACCATATTGCGCGCGAAGTGGGCGCGTCCAAGCAAAACCTGCTGTACTATTTTCCCAGCAAAGAAGAGCTGTACCGCCGCGTGCTGCATGGCGTGCTGGACGTGTGGCTGTCCTACATGGACGCGCTTGGGCAGCACCCCGACGACCCCGAGCAGGCGCTGCGCGAGTACATTGCCGGCAAACTGCGCTTCTCTCGCGAGCACCCTGACGATTCGCGCGTGTACGCCAACGAAGTGGTGTCTGGCGCCCCCATTTTTTCGGCCGAGATTGCTGCGCGGGTGATACCGGCGGTGCAAGCCGACGTAGCCATTCTGAACCGCTGGGCCGAACGTGGCCTGTGCCGCCCCGTAGACGGCCGCCATTTGATGGTCTTGCTCTGGGCGTCCACCCAGGTCTACGCCGACTGGGCCAGCCAGATCCGCCTCGTGCTGGGCAAACCTGCGCTAGAGGAAGCCGACTTTGCGGCGGCGCAGGCGCTAATTGTGGATATGGTGCTGCGCACGGTGTTGTTGGAGGGGGTACCACCCGCAGCGCGTCCGACATGCGGATTGCCGCCACCGCAATCGAACACCAACTAGCGCTCACCCACCGCAATTTGGACCATGCGACTTCCCCCTACACGTGAAAGTTGGGTCAGTTTTCAATTCCGCGTCAAGCCCTGGGGCGGGCTGACGATGAGCGCAGGGTCTAGGTCCACCAAGCGCCCCACGCTGGGGGGTGGCAAATACTCGCGCTCCTGCGGGCTCAGGTCCGCGTTGAGCAAGGCGGGCTGGTCGGCAAAGCGGTACCAGTGGTAGGTGAGAAAACTGCCGTCGCCCAGACGCACCTGGAACGGACCCGCCACCGGGCCGGGCTTTTTCCAGGCGCTTTGGGGCTCTTGTGGTGTGACATAGGGATCGGTGGCTTCATGTTAATCCTGTCGTTGGGTGGCGGCATGGTAACAACACTGACTAATTGAATAACCAAACTGCCTATGGCAATCGATTCCCCTGCGATATCGCGCTAGTGCAATACCAGTGGCTTGACCAGCATCCACACCGCCGTACACAAAACCATGCAAGCAAAAGCCAAGCGCATGCGCCGCTCGGGCAGACGGTGGGCCAGCGCCACCCCGGCCGACACGGTGAACAAACCGCCCCTGCGCTGGGATAAACGTGCGCACAGATTGGTCGGTGTCTGGCGAGAAGGCGATGTTCCAGCGCCCGGATTCCATAGCTTCTCCAGTGTTTGAGTGTTTATACGCCGAAACTCCGGCACCCAAATGCCTACTCCACCGTAACGGACTTCGCCAAATTCCTGGGTTTGTCCACATCCGTCCCCCGCGCACACGCCGTGTGGTAGGCCAGCAGTTGCAGCGGCACCACGTGCAGGATGGGCGAGAGCACGCCGTAGTGCTCGGGCATGCGGATGACGTGGATGCCTTCGCTGCTGTTGATGCGGGTGTCGGCGTCGGCCAGCACATAGAGCACGCCGCCGCGCGCGCGCACCTCGTGCATATTGCTTTTGAGCTTTTCCA
>CAIYQF010000179.1 GCA_903928325.1 uncultured beta proteobacterium
CAACCCCAATGTGGACCCCAAGACCCACCCCTATATCTCCACCGGCCTCAAAGGCAATAAATTTGGTATCGCACACGAGCGTACCCTGGCGGTGTACCAGCACGCTGCCGCGCTTGCCGGCCTGAAGATCGTGGGCATCGATTGCCATATCGGCTCGCAAATCACCGAAGAGAGGCCCTACCTAGACGCCATGGACCGCATGCTCGACCTGGTGCAAGCCATTGAGGCCTGCGGCATCCCCATCGAACACATCGACTTTGGCGGCGGCCTGGGCATCAACTACCAGGGCGACGCGCCGCCCCAGGCGGATGACTTGTGGGCCAAGTTGCTGGCTAAGCTTGACGCACGCGGCTACGGCCAGCGCAAACTGATGGTTGAACCGGGCCGGTCACTGGTGGGCAACGCCGGTGTGTGCGTGACCGAGGTGCTCTACGTCAAACCCGGCGAGCAAAAAAACTTCTGCATCGTGGACGCTGCCATGAACGACCTGCCCCGCCCGGCCATGTACCAGGCCTTTCACGCCATTGTTCCGCTAGACGCCGCGCCGTCCGCGCACACGGCCATGATCTGCGATGTGGTGGGACCGGTGTGTGAAAGCGGCGACTGGATTGGCCGCGACCGCGCGCTGCAAGTGGGCGCGGGGGACCTGCTGGCGGTGATGTCCGCTGGCGCCTATTGCATGAGCATGGCCAGCAACTACAACTCCCGAGGCCGCGCCGCTGAGGTGCTGGTGGACGGGGACCGCGACCGCTTGGTGCGGGCGCGCGAAAGCGTCAAGTCGCTGTTTGCGCTCGAGACGCTGGTCGGCTAAAGCGGCTCCAAACCCGCCAGCCCAGCAACACCGCCAGAATGCCGGCATACACCGCCACTTCGGCAAAGTTGTGCTTGGCCGCACGCATCCAGTAAAAGTGCAGGATTCCCAAGGCCGCGACCGCGTAGACGGCACGGTGCAGTTGGCGCCAGCGCTTGGCCCCGAGTGCGCGAATCGCCGCGTTAAATGACGTGGCAGCCAGCGCAGTAAGCAGCAGCAAGGCCGCAAAACCGACCAAGATAAACGGGCGTTTGCCAATGTCCTTGGCGATATCGGCGGCATCAAACCCCATGTCCAGCCAGCCGTAAGCAATGAAGTGCAGCAGCACGTAGAAAAACACAAACAATCCCACCATCCGGCGCAAGCGCGCCAAAGTGGGCAAGCCGCCTACCACCCGCAGCGGCGTGACCAGCAACACCAGACACAGCATGCGCAGCGTCCAGTCACCGGTGGCGCGCACCAGGGCTTCAGCGGGATTGGCGCCCAAACGGTCGAAGGCCGCACCGTAGACCAGCCAGGCCAAGGGCATCAGAAGCAGGCAAAAAAGCAGGGGCTTGGCGGCGCCACCTGCAAGAAACCGATTTACGGCAGGGCGCAACATGCAAGCCAGCGGCGCGCGGCCTAGTAGTTGGTCTTGAGGTCCATGCCAGCGTAGAGTTGCCCGACCTGCGCCTCGTAGCCGTTGAACATCAGGGTTTTGCGCTTTTTGGAGAAGAGGCTGTCCTCGCCAATGCGCCGCTCGCTGGCCTGGCTCCAGCGCGGGTGGTCGACCAGCGGGTTGACATTGGAATAAAAGCCGTACTCATTGGCTGCCGCCTTGTTCCAGGCGGTGGCCGGCTGCTTTTCAGTGAATCGGATTTTGACGATGCTCTTGGCGCTCTTGAATCCGTACTTCCAGGGCACCACCAGGCGCACAGGGGCGCCGTTCTGGTTGGGAAGCACCTCGCCGTACATGCCAAAGGCCAGCAGGGTCAGCGGATGCAAAGCCTCATCAAGCCGCAGCGCCTCCACATACGGCCAGTCCAACACCCGGCTGCCCACAAAGGGCATGGTTTTGGGGTCGGCCAGGGACACAAATTCCACATATTTGGCGCTTCCCAACGGTTGCACCCGCGCGATCAGCGCCGCCAACGAATAACCTACCCAGGGAATCACCATGGACCAGCCTTCGACGCAGCGCAGGCGGTAAATGCGCTCTTCCATGGGGCTGAGTTTGAGCAAATCCTCCATTGCGAACTTGCCCGGCTTTTGCACCAGGCCTTCAACGTCCACCGTCCAGGGCGTGGTCTTGAGGGTGTGGGCGTTGGCTGCCGGATCGGCTTTGTCGGTGCCGAATTCGTAGAAATTGTTGTAACTGCTGGCGTCTTTGTAGGCCGTGGGCTTTTCCAGCGCTGTAGCACCGGAGACTTTGGACGCGGCATTGAGAAGGCTGGGCAATTTACCTGGCTTCTCGATTCCTGCGGGCTGCGCCAAGGCCTGTCGCGCCGCCCAGCTTGCAGCGCCAAATCCTGCAACGCCGCTGCCTGCGCGTTGCAGCCACAGCCTGCGGTTTTCAACCAAGTGAATATCTGTAATCTCGCTGGAAAGGGGCGCGTCAGCCCCCTTAAAACTATTTTTTTTATCCATCCATATACTCCCGTCAAAGCAATTAAGCCACTGCCGGGGCGTACTTAGCGTAAACCGGCGACGTAATCGGCGAGGGCCTTGATCTCGCGATCATTTAATTTTGCCGCCACTTGGGTCATGGTGTTGTTGTTTTTCCGCACTCCATCACGGAACGCCGTCAATTGCGCGGCAGCATACTCCGCATGCTGGCCGCTCAGACGAGGGTACTGCGAGGGGATTCCAGCGCCGTTGGGGCTGTGGCAACCCGCACAGGCAGGCACCTGGCGGTCCGCAATGCCGCCACGGTAGATGCGCTCGCCCAAGGCCACGGTGTCTTTGTCTTTGGCAAAACCAGGCTTAGCGACTTTGCTGCTCACCCAGTACGCAATGTTGCGCATGTCGCTCTCAGACAATGCACCGGCCATGCCCGCCATGATCGGGTTGGCACGCTTGCCCGACTTGAACTCTTGCAGTTGCTTGACCAGGTACTCGGGGTGTTGCTGGGCCAATTTGGGGTTGGCCGGGGTGCCCGAATTGCCGTCCGCTGCGTGGCAGGCGGCACACACTGCACCAAAACTGGCTTCACCTTTGGCCAAATCGGGCTTGGCGGCTGTGGCAGGCGCCTCCGGCACCGATGTGTTGGCGGCCGCCAGGAGGGGGCTTGCAGCCAGCGCTGCGACGAGAAAAAGTTGGGCGATCGACTTCATAGGGCAGTGGGGTATCTGGTGGGCAAAAACACGGACATTCTACAATGCGACACTGGGTTTACCCGCTACAACAACGATTACAAGCATGACTGCCACGCCAAACCCCAAGCCCAAATCCCCACCAAAGCCCGCCACCGCCGCGGGCGAAAAATCGCCCGGCGCGGTTGCCATGGGCTGGTTGCACACCGCCAAGTTTCTCACCACCGCGCCGCAACTGCACTTTCTGCCCGCGCTGGACGTGCCAGAGATTGCCTTTGTGGGTCGCTCCAACGCCGGCAAATCCACCTGCATCAACACCCTCACCCAGCAAAAGCAGCTCGCTTTTGCCTCCAAGCGCCCTGGCCGCACGCAGCACATTAATTTGTTCTCTTTGGGCAAACAGGGCGTGATGGACGCGGTGCTGACCGACTTGCCCGGCTACGGCTACGCCGCAGTGCCCAAGCAAGACAAGATTCGCTGGCAGCAGGTAATGGCCAATTACCTGGTCAGCCGCGAGAACCTCAAGGCCATCGTGCTGATGTGCGACCCGCGCCACGGCATGACCGAGCTGGATGAAGTGCTGCTCGATGTGATTCGCCCACGCGTGGAAGAGGGACTGAAATTCCTGGTGGTTTTAACCAAAGCCGACAAACTGACCCGCGCCGAATCGACCAAAGCCTTGTCGATTGCCAAGTTGCAGGCCGGTGGCGGCGAGGTGCGCCTGTTCTCCGCGCCCAAGCGCACCGGGGTAGAAGAAGTCGCCACCCTGCTGTGGGACTGGGCGCATCCGCAGGGCGCCGGCTTGGCCGCGCGGCCTGAGGCCCTGGCTTCGCACGATGACGCTGCCGACTGAGCCACAGACAAAACGGCATATCAGTACGGCGGCGCTTCGCCCTCGGGGCGGTCCTTGAAGCGTTTGTGCACCCAGTAGTACTGGGCGGGTGAAACGTCAATATAGGCCTGCAAGCGCAGGTTCATTAGCGCCGTATCGGCCACCAGGTCGTCACTAGGGTAGTCGGGCCAGGCGGGTGAAATTTCGATTTCATAACCCTGGGGCGTGATGCGGGCCACCATCACAATGACTTTGGCCCGGCCCAAGCGCGCCACCCGCGGCAGCGACGGAACGGTGGCGGCCAATACGCCGTAAAAGGGCACAAACACCGACTCTTTGGGCTCGTAATTCATATCGGGCAGCAGGCACAAGGGCTCGCCCGCGCGCAGCGCGGCCAGCACCGGTTTGAAGCCGTCTTTGCGGTCAAAGGGGCGCCCGGTGCCAAAGCGCTGGCGGCCTTTCAATATCCACGCATCCACCACCGCGTTGGTTTGCCGGGCGTACACGGTCATGAATTGGCGGGGTAGTTGCTGCGTCAAAGCCACCCAGCCGGCGTCCATGCCCACAAAGTGCGGGGTAAATATCAGTGTCGGCGCATTGCCGTCAAGCTCATGCACGGCGCCCACGAGCCTGACGCGCCGGAGCGTTACGGCCGGCGCGGCGTACCACAGCCAGCCGCGGTCCAGCCAGGCCTGGGCGAAATAGACAAAGCACATGAATGTTTGGGCTCGGCGCTGCGCCAGCGACCAGGCCGGAAAACACAGCCGCAAATTAGTTGCCACCACGCGTCTGCGCGACGCCACGGTGAAGTACAGCAACCCACCCAGCGCCCACCCCAACGCGCGCACCCATGCCAAGGGCAAGACGGCAAGCCATTGGGTCAGCAATAAAGGGATACGTGCCAGCATGGTGGTGAATTGCTTGCTTTGCGTATCAAGCCTGTGCATCGGCACGCGGCTGCTTGTAGCGCGCGTAGCCCCACAGGTACTGGCCTGGGTGTTGCAGCACCAACGCTTCGAGTGCCCGGTTCATCTGCACCACGGCATCCTCGCCCTGGGCTGCTGTGATGGCCTGCGCGGGCAATACATGCACCACATAGCCCCGGCCGCAACGCAGGCGCTCGCCCCAGGCCAGCAAAGTCACAGCGCCGGTTTGCTGCGCCAAGCGTGCCGCGAGCGTCATTGTGTAGGCCGGTTTTCCAAAAAACGGCGCCCACACCCCTTGCTGCAAGGGCGGAACCTGGTCAGGCAACAGGCCCACGCACTCGCCACGCTTAAGCGCCTTGAGCATTTGCTTGACACCGCCCAGCGTGGTGGGCGCGGTGCGCAAACCCGGTCGGTCTCGGTTGATGGCTTCCAGCGTGGCCAACCAAGCCTGTCGCGCCGGGCGGTACAGCGCCGTCATGGGGTGCACGCGGCCGTAGCGCGCCGCATAGGCCTGCGCCGTGATCTCAAAGCAGCCCAGGTGCGGGGTGATAAATACCACGCCCCGTCCCTTAGCCAGGGCCTCGTCCACCCTTTCGTCGCCGTGCCAGCGCACAGTCACCAGGGGACCGAGCCACAGACGCGGCAACTCCATGGCCAAACAGCCTGCCCCCCCCACCGCTGCGCGCCACGCGCTGGCGCGCAGCCCAGCTTGCCTGGCGTTGGACAGAAAGCGGTGACGGTAGCTCGGTGACAAGAAAAACACCGCCCAGCCCAGAACCACACCCCATGCATGCAGCAGCCATAGGGGCCAGTGTGCAAGCAGCTTGAAAAGGAATCTCATGGGTGGGGTAAACTAGGGGCGGTCGCTGAGTTATGAACTACTTGCAGGGCGACCACCGCGATGGCGGCCTCACAACGGGTTGCCATTGTGCCCTGTCCCTTTCGGACACATCTGCTAAAGCGTTCGCTGAAAGCTCCAAAGCCCAAGCAACGCGACCTGTTGTTTTTTATTTTGGAGTACAAATTATGGCGAACGATTTTCTCTTCACATCCGAATCCGTCTCTGAAGGCCACCCCGACAAGGTAGCCGACCAGGTATCCGATGCGATTCTGGACGCAATCTTTAAGCAAGACCCCAAGTCCCGCGTAGCGGCCGAGACGCTGTGCAACACCGGCTTGGTGGTGCTTGCCGGTGAGATCACCACCAATGCGCATGTGGACTACATCCAGGTGGCGCGCAACACCCTTAAGCGCATTGGCTACGACAACACCGACTACGGCATCGACTACCGGGGTTGCGCCGTGCTGGTGGCCTACGACAAGCAGAGCAATGACATCGCCCAGGG
>CAIYQF010000180.1 GCA_903928325.1 uncultured beta proteobacterium
ATGGCAGCGAGTTGCTTGGTGCTCAGGCCGCTGCTGATCTGCGCGGTGCTCAGCGCTGCGGCCTGCGCCGTGGTCAGCGCCACGATTTGTGCGGTGCCCAAGGCGGCGATGGAGGCGGTGGTGATCGCTTTGATCTGCGCACTGGTGAGCGCAGCCAGGTCGGCAGACTCCAGGGCAACGATTTGCGAGGTGGTCAACACAGCTATTTGCGCCGTGCGCAGAGCTGCAAACTGGGCGGTAGTCAGCGCATTGAGGCTGGCCGTGGAAAGCCCAGATATCTGTGCACTGGTGAGCGCCATTACCTGGGTTGTGCTTAATGCCGCTATGGCATCGGTGACCATTGCCTCAAGGTCTGCGGTTTGCATCGCGGCGATTTGTGCGCTGCTGAGCCCCTTACTAATTTGCGCAGTGGTGAGCCCGGCAACTTGGACCGTGCTAAGTGCCGCGACGGCGGTAATGGTGAGTGCCCTAATCTGAGCTGTGCTTAGCGATAGCGCTTGCGTTGCACTGAACGCGACAACCTGTGCGGTGGTCAGACTGGCGATTTGGGTCGTCGTGAGGGCTGCCAGGTCTGTCGTAGACAAGGCAGAAACGTCAGTCGTGCTGTTGAGCGTTGTCATAAGAGTCCACCGGCACCTGGCATAGGGCGCAGCACGCCACCGCCCGCCTGTGACGGATGGCCCATGTAATTGTCAATAGCGAACGGAGCGCGAAGCAAAGGGTCGATTCCTTTAGTGCATTACCCAGTGGCAGACGATTTCGCCCGCCATTACCAGTTAGCGGCATGGCTTCATGCCAGCGCGACCAATGTATATCTGAAAGACAAATTTAACAAAAATTGCCAAAAACGATTAAAACGGCAAAAATTTGCCAGTACCGAGTACAAAGCAGGAATCATTCCACTCGAAACTGCCGCTTCGGCGTTGGTTTTGGCCTGTATGCTGAGCAAAAGGCTCCTCGAACGGCTATTTGTTGCCGCTCCGAAGCTTTGTCGTTGGACGGACAAAGTCATTTGGTTGTGTTCAAGCCAGCTTTTTCACCAACACCTGGCTTTTGCGGTCCCAGTTGTACTTGCGCTTGCGGGCGTCGGGCAGCCAGTCGGGGTCGACCAGCACAAAACCACGCTTCAAAAACCAATGCGTGGTACGCGTCGTCAGCACAAAAATGCTTTCCAGTCCCGCCGCCTTGGCGCGGTGTTCTATGCGCTTGAGCACGCGCTCGCCGTCGCCCTGGCCTTGCACTTCGGGCGACACGGTGAGCGCCGCCATTTCGGCCGTTTTGGCCTCGGGGTAGGCGTAGAGCGCCGCGCAGGCAAAGATTACGCCGTCGTGCTCAATCACCGTGTAGTAGCCCGCGTCGCGCTCTATCTCGGTGCGGCTGCGCTTGACTAGGGTGCCGTCTTGCTCAAATGGCTCGATCAGTTTGAGGATGCCGCCCACATCGTCCTCGGTGGCTTCGCGCAGCTCTTCGAGCTTTTCGTCCACGATCATCGTGCCTATGCCGTCGTGCACATAGACCTCCAGCAAGATCGCACCGTCCACCGAATACGGGATGATGTGGCTGCGCTCCACGCCCGATTTGCAGGCTTTCACGCAGTGCTGCAAGTAAAAACCTACGTCGGTGGGCTGGGCAGCAGGGGGCAGATGGGCCAGAAGCGCCTCTGCAGCGGCCAGAGGCAGTTCGGTGTCCACCGGGTTGTCTTCGCCCGCAGGTTCGGTAGGGCGCATGCGCAGGCCGGGTATTTCGGTCAAAAAAATCAGCTTGTCCGCCTGCAAGGCGGTGGCCACCGAGGTGGCGACTTCCTCCATGGTCAGGTTAAAGGCCTCGCCGGTCGGCGAAAAACCAAAGGGCGAGAGCAGCAGCAGGGCGCCCATGTCTAGCACCTTGCTAATGCCCGCCGTGTCCACCTTGCGCACCACGCCCGAGTGCTGAAAATCCACCCCGTCCACAATGCCCACGGGCCGCGCGGTAATAAAGTTGCCCGAAATCACCCGCACCGTGGAGTCCGCCATGGGCGTGTTGGGCAGGCCCTGGCTGAACGCCGCCTCAATCTCGTAGCGCAGCTGGCCGGCTGCCTCTTGCGCGCAGTCCAGCGCCACTTCGTCGGTGATGCGGATGCCGTGGGAATACTTGGGCACATGGCCCTTGGCCTGCAATTGCTCGTTCACCTGGGGCCGAAAGCCGTGCACCAGCACAATCTTCACGCCCATGCTCTGGATCATGGCCAGGTCTTGCGCAAGGTTAGGAAGTTTTCCTGCCGCCACGGCCTCGCCGGCAATGCCCACCACAAAAGTCTGGTTGCGAAACTTGTGGATATACGGCGCCACCGACCGAAACCAGGGCACGAAGGTGAAATTAAAAACGGAGGTCATGAGCGGGTAATGGGAGAGACGATGGGTTGTTCACCGGCTAATGTACCGAAAGCGCGGGAGGTGCGGCCTGCGCCGGGTACGCGACATGAAAAAACCCACTGACTTGCGTGAGTGGGTTAGTTCAAAAGCAGCAAACGGTCAGTTGTTATTCTGACTGCGTATTTGGCTCCTCAACCTGGGCTCGAACCAGGGACCTACGGATTAACAGAAAACTAGGTTCTTAAAATACCTATATAAATCAATGACTTATATTGGTAAAAATAGACCGTGTA
>CAIYQF010000181.1 GCA_903928325.1 uncultured beta proteobacterium
AGGCCGACGGCCAGTTCAACGTGGTGTGGAAAACGCCTGGCCCGGTCAAGGCCAAGCCATGGTCTCCCTTTATCGAAGGCAACGACAAGAAGCCTGATGAGCCCGTGAAGAAATAAGCACCGTCCTTAGGCGCTGAACCGCCGTCGTAGCTTTTCGGGTGCAGGTTGGCCCGAAAGTTGCGACGGTTTTTTTATTTTGAGGACTCTGATGAGATTTAGATTGGGACTGCTGTGCAGGCTGTGGGTGCTGGTATGGGGCGTGTCATGCGCGGCAGGGGTGTTCGCACTGAGCCCCGATCAAGTACAGAAGATGGCCGTGGGTGAAGGAGACGAGCGCATTGCCGCGTTGCAAGCCGCCGCCCTGAGCCCGGACGCACAAACCCTGGATTTCATCCAGGCCCTGTCTGACGGGCTGGTCAAAGTGGTCGCGGGCAAGCCTGTGATCGTGCGCGACGGTCAGGCGCACGACGCTGTGAGCGGCGTTGCGATCTCGGTGCCTGCCGATACACTGCAGGTCGCCGAAGACGCGATGGTGAACAACCGCATGCGCGGCGAACTCGACAACGCGTTGGCCGCACTGAAGCTGCTTAGCGCTGAAGCCACCGTGCGCCGCGAAGCCGCCAAAGCCCTTCAAGGCCAGGTAAGCGACGCGCAACTGCCATTGATTGACAAGGCGCTGGCGCAAGAAACCGAGTCTGATATCCGCGACCGCCTGGGCCTGTTGCGCGCTGCTGCCCTGTTGTCCAGCGACGACCCCGCCAAGCGCCAGCAAGCCGCCGCGCTGCTGGGCCAAAGTGCACAGGCCGCGACCCAAACCTTGCTGGCTGAGCGGCTGCAGGTCGAGACCGACCCCAATGTGAAACAAGCGTTGTTTAAAAGCCTGCGTGAGGTCAAACACCGCCTGGCCTGGGGCGACCGTCTGGGGGCGATCTTCAGCGGCATTAGTCTGGGCTCCATCTTGCTGCTGGTAGCGCTGGGCCTGGCCATTACCTACGGCCTGATGGGCGTCATCAACATGGCGCACGGTGAGCTGATGATGATCGGCGCCTATGCCACCTACGTGGTGCAAGGCGTGTTTCAAAAATACCTGCCTGGCGCCTTTGAGTGGTATTTGCTGGCCAGCGTGCCGGTGGCGTTTTTGGTCTCAGCCCTGGTAGGCGCGGCGCTGGAGCGTGGCGTCATTCGTTTCCTTTACGGTCGCCCCCTGGAAACGCTGCTGGCCACCTGGGGCATCAGCCTGATGCTGATGCAAGGCGTGCGCACCCTGTTTGGCGCGCAAAACGTCGGCGTGGAGAACCCCAGTTGGATGAGCGGCGGCATCCAGCTCATGGGTAATTTGTCGCTGCCTTACAACCGCATCATCATCATCGCCTTTGCTTTAAGCGTGCTGGCTGCCGTGGCCTTATTGGTGGGTAAAACGCGTTTGGGCCTGTTTGTGCGCGCCGTTACACAAAACCGCCCGATTGCGTCCTGCATGGGCGTTAACACGGCGCGCATTGATACCTACGCCTTTGCCCTGGGCTCGGGCATCGCGGGCCTGGCGGGTTGCGCGCTCAGCCAGGTGGGCAATGTGGGGCCTGACCTGGGCCAAAGCTACATCGTGGACGCCTTTATGGTGGTGGTGCTCGGTGGCGTGGGGCAGCTTGCGGGCACCGTGGTCGCCGCCCTGGGCTTGGGCGTACTTAACAAGTTTCTCGAAGGCTTGGCCGGGGCCGTATTGGCCAAGATCGCCGTGCTGCTGTTCATCATCATCTTCATCCAAAAGCGCCCCCAAGGCATTTTTGCCATGAAGGGCCGGAGTGCCGAAGCATGACCCCTATCGTCTTACCCACACCCGCCCCCGTGCTGTCGCGCACCGGCTGGGCCGTCTGGCTGGCCGCGCTGGCGTTGCTGTGCGGCTTGGTGCCGGTGCTCAATTTATTGGTGCCCGAGGACAGCGTTTTTCACCTGAGTGACTTTGCCGTGGGCCTGGTCGCCAAGATCATGTGCTACGCCATGTGCGCGCTGGCCATGGACCTGATCTGGGGCTACACCGGCATTTTGAGCCTGGGCCACGGACTGTTTTTTGCGCTGGGCGGCTACGCCATGGGCATGTACCTGATGCGCCAGATTGGCCTGGACGGCAATTACAAAAGCGCCTTGCCCGACTTCATGGTGTTTCTGGACTGGAAAGAGCTGCCCTGGCATTGGGCGCTGAGCGGTAGCTTGCCCGCCACGCTGTTCCTGGTGGTGGCGGTGCCCGGGCTGGTGGCGCTGGTGTTTGGCTTTTTTGCCTTTCGCTCGCGCATCAAGGGCGTGTACTTTTCCATCATCACCCAGGCGCTCACCTTTGCCGCGATGCTGCTGTTTTTCCGCAATGAGACGGGCTTTGGCGGCAACAACGGCTTTACCGACTTCAAGCGTCTGGCGGGCATCACCATTGCCACGCCAGGTATGCGCATGGCTTTGTTTGTGCTGACGGCGGCGTTTTTGCTGGGCTTTTATTTGCTTGCGCGCTGGCTGGTAGCGTCCAAGTTTGGCCGGGTGCTGCAAGCCATTCGCGACGCTGAATCGCGCGTCATGTTCAGCGGCTATTCGCCACTGGGCTACAAGCTGGCCATCTGGACGCTCTCGGCCATGGTCTGCGGCGTGGCCGGTGCCTTGTATGTGCCCCAGGTCGGCATCATCAACCCCGGCGAAATGAGCCCGGCCAACTCGATTGAGATTGCGGTCTGGGCCGCAGTCGGCGGTCGCGCCACGCTGATTGGCCCCATCATCGGCGCGTTTTTGGTCAACGGCGCCAAGAGCTGGCTCACCGTTACTTACCCCGAGTTTTGGCTTTACTTCCTCGGGGCTTTGTTCATTGGCGTCACCCTCTACCTGCCCCAGGGCGTGGTGGGCTGGGTGCGCAAACTGCGCGGAGGCCAGGCATGACCCCCGATTTATTAGAGCAAGGCGCCCAGCGCCTGCAAGCGCGCGCCACGTCGCAGCCCAGTGGCCAAACCGCCTCGGGCGGCCACGACGCCGGGTTTTCGCGGGTGCGCACCTCGCAAGAAGTGGACGTCTCGCACGGCCGCATTCTGTATCTGGAAGACGTGAACGTCAGTTTTGACGGCTTCAAGGCCATTAACCACCTGTCGCTGGACATCGCACCGGGCGAACTGCGCTGCATCATCGGCCCCAACGGCGCGGGCAAGACCACGATGATGGACATCATCACTGGCAAAACCCGGCCCGACTCGGGCACTGTGTTCTTCGGCAGCACCATCGACCTGTTGCGCCACAGCGAGCCCGAGATCGCCCAGCTGGGCATTGGCCGCAAGTTCCAAAAGCCCACGGTGTTTGAGCAGCTCACGGTGTACGAGAACCTGGAACTTGCGCTCAAAACCCACAAGGGCGTGCGCGCCTCGGTATTTTTCAAGCGCAGCTCCGAGCAGGCGCAAAGGCTGATCGAGGTTTTGCACACCATCCATTTGCAAGACAGCCTGAACCGCCAAGCCGGGCTGCTTAGCCACGGGCAAAAGCAGTGGCTGGAAATCGGCATGCTGTTGACG
>CAIYQF010000182.1 GCA_903928325.1 uncultured beta proteobacterium
CAGCAGTCGCGCCGGGTGTTTGAGCGCTCGCTGGTGGCCGGGCTGTGGGACACCCAGCACACGACGGGCCTGGCCTTTAACCTCAAAGCGGTGTTTTTGGCCGCGTCTTGCGTGCGTGAGCGGCTCTCGCCCGAGCACTGGAGCCTGATCGAACAAGCGCAAAGCACCTTGGCGCAACCCGACGTGGGCGACCGCCACGACCCGGTGCAAGCCCAGCGCGTGCTGGCGCGCACCAGCGGGCTGATGGCCGCACTCACCGGCGCCCAAACCGACCGCATGACGCGCGACGACGGCTGGCGGTTGCTCTCCATTGGCCGCCATATCGAGCGGCTGGACTTTTTGGCCCACGCCCTGGCCAGCGCCGTCACGTTGGGCGTGCTGCAAGAGCAGGCCGGGTTTGACGCCGTGCTGGCGCTGTTTGACAGCACCATCAGTTTTCACGCCCAGTACCAGCAGTCGCGCACGGTGGACGCTTTGCTAGAGCTGCTGCTGACCAACGCCGACAACCCGCGCGCCCTGGGCTGGGTAGCGCACACGCTGCGCGCGCGCCTGGCGCGCATGGGGGGCCTGGCCGACGGTGGCACACAGGCCCTGGCCGCGCGCGTGCCGCAACTGGTGAACGCCGATTTGCAAGCGCTGTGCACCGATGGAGTGCACACCACGCCAGCGCTGCTGGCGTTGCTGCAAGACTGCCGCGACGCCGCGCGCGCCACCTCCGACAGCCTCAACACCCTGTTTTTTGCCCACAGCGGTGAAGCCAGCCAAAGCATAGGCGCTTGAATGCTGCTGCGCATCACCCACGAAACCTGCTACGACTACACCCCCGGTGTGGACACCGCGCAGCACATGGCGCACCTGCAGCCGCCCCACACGCCCTACCAAACCTGCCTGGGCCACCGCATGCACGTGGACCCACCGTGCGCCGACCCCGACACCCGTATGGACGCGTTTGGCAACCACCGCAGCTACTGGGCCATGTCCTCGTTTCACCAGCATTTGCGCGTATGCGCCCAAAGCCAGGTGCGCACCCACTGGCCCCAGGGCGACCTGGTCGACGCCATGGCGGCTCCAGACGACCCTCCCCCAGCCGATGGGCGCGCTGCGCTGGCGCAGGCACAGCGCACCGGCTTGGCGTGGGAGTCGGTGCGCGAGTTGCTGTGTTACGCCTCGGGCCAGCCCGGCATGGAGGCCAGCGCGTTGAGCTACGCATCGCACCACGCCCTGGTGGACGCTGCTTTTGCGGCCTACGCAGCGCCTAGTTTTGGCGCTGGCCGACCGCTGGCGCAGGCGGCGTGCGAGCTCATGGAGCGCCTGCACCGTGATTTTGTGTACGAGTCGCACAGCACCGAAATCAGCACCTCGGCGCTCGATGTGCTGGCCCAGCGCCGTGGCGTGTGCCAAGACTTTGCCCATGTGATGTTGGCATGTCTGCGCTCGCTGGGGCTGGCCGCGCGCTACGTTAGCGGCTACCTGCTCACCGAGCCCGCGCCAGGCCAGCCGCGCCTGACCGGTGCTGACGCCTCGCACGCCTGGGTGGCGGTGTACCTGCCGGACCTGGGCGGTGCGTGCGGCTTGCCCCACGGCGGCTGGCTGGACCTGGACCCCACCAACAACCGCGCCGGCCTGGGCACGCCGGGGCTGGACTATGTGCGCCTGGCCGTGGGGCGCGACTTTGCCGACGTGTCGCCCCTGCGCGGTGTGCTGCAAGGCGGCGCCAACCACACGCTGACGGTGCGGGTCACGGTGGAGCCGTGGGCGCCCGCACCCGCCTAAGGGGCACTCGGGCGGGGCAAAAATCCCCTTCTGCTACAGTGGTCTATGCTGGTTTGCAACACCGCCTGCGCTGGCTCGGTGGCGTTGCGCGGGGGGCAAACTGGTGCGCTTATTCCCCGCTTTTCACGGGTTCATGACCATGCGTTTGCAAATTCGTTCTTCCCAGGCCGTGGGTGTTCTGGCAGTCTTTACCTTGGTCGCCGTGCTGCTGACGTCGAGTTTTTTGCTCTGGCGCCTGCGGCTGCGCGAGCTGGAGCACGCGCGTCTGGAGACAGTGAGCCTGACCGAAATGTTCATGGAGCAAACCCAGCAGTACTTGCAGGGTGCGGACATCGTGCTCCAGGGCGTGCAGGAGCGCTTGGGATCGAGCTATGGCAGCAAGGTCCCGCTTGAGAGCGAGCTGACGCGCCTGCTATTGGCCACCCGCGTGGCGGGCATGCGCCAGCTGCGTTCGCTCTCACTGGTCGACGCCCAGGGGCAGGTGGTGAACTCGTCCGAGAACCTGCTGGCCATGGACCGCGCGGTGGCCGATGAGCCGTATTTCCAGGCGCTCGCCAGTGGCAACAAGAACGCCTACGTGATCGACAAACCACACCGTAGCCATGACGACGGGCGTTGGACGGTGCACCTGGCGCGCGCGCTGACCAATGAGGATGGCAGCTTTCGCGGCGTGGTGGTGGCGGCCCTGGACATTGCGCGGTTTGAGGCGCTTTTTTACCAGGTCAAACTCGACTTTGTCCGCCCCATGGCGATTTACCAGGAAGACGGCACCTTGATGGCCAGCTTCCCCCACCGGGGCAATGACCTCGGCGCGCCAGCGGTGGAACTCACTGGCGAGCAGCTTCCCGCGCGCGGTCAAGCGGTGCGCAGCATGGTTCACACCAGCGGAGACGGCGCGCGCCAACTGTTTGCGCTGGGACGCCTGAACGACTTTCCCTTGCTGCTCAGCGTGACCGACGAGGAAGACCAAAGCCTAGCGGCCTGGCGTGAGATTGCCGTCCCCATTGCTTTGGCGGTGGTGGCGCTGTGCCTGTTTACGGTGTTTATGGCCTTTGTGTTGACGCAAAAGCTGCGCCGCAAGGAGTTGCTTGAAGCGGCGTTGCACAACGTCAGCGAGCGCTATTTGCATACGGTGGAGTCGGTTAAGGACGCGATCGTGGCGGTTGATGAGGGGCTGACCATCCAGCTCTTTAACCCGGCGGCGCAGGCCATGTTTGGCCTGTCGTCCGAGGCCGCGATTGGCCAGCCCCTGAGTCTGTTGCTGCCCGAGCGCGCGCGCGCGCGCCATGACGCACAGGTCCACGCTTTTTCCCAGACCCACGAGGTGCCGCGGGCCATGGCGGACCAGCTGGAAATTTTCGGCCGGCGCAGCGACGGAAGCGAGTTTCCGATCGAGTCTTCCATCTCCAAGACCGAAATTGGCGGCAAGCTGCAAATGACAGCCGTGCTGCGCGACGTGACCCAGCAGCGCCGCGCCCAGCGCGAGCTCGCCGCCTTGAATCAGGAGCTGCGCGACCTGTATGCCTCGCAGCAAACGGTGCGCGAGCAGGAGCGCAGCCGTATTTCTCGCGAATTGCACGACGACCTGGGCCAGCAACTCACCGGTCTCAAACTCAGCCTAGCCTGGATGGCCGGGCGTGGCCACAGCGCTGCGTCGTCTAGCGAGGCGGTGGACGAGATGCGAAAAACCCTGGACGGGGCCATCATGTCGGTGCGCCGTATATCGTCCGAGCTGCGCCCCTTGATCTTGGACGAGCTGGGTTTTGCCGATGCCGTGACGTGGCAAACCCGCGAATTTTGCAAGCGCAGTGGCTTGCAGGTGGTGATGAACCTGCCCTCGCAGGACCTGGTGCAAGGCGAGGAGCTGGCCACGGCGCTGTTTCGCATCGTGCAGGAGTCTTTGACCAACGTGGTGCGCCACGCGCAGGCCCGCACGGTGTGGGTCGATCTGGTGGCGCAGGACGGTTTTTTGGTCTTGACCGTGCGCGACGACGGGACTGGCCTGGGCGCCGAGTGCGGCGATGACGGTATTGGCCTGATCAGCATGCGTGAGCGTGCCCGCATGGTGGGTGGCAGCCTGGATCTGGTTAGCAGCGCGGGCGCGGGTACCTCAGTGCAGGTGCGCATTGCATTGGCAAGCTTGGCCCCGCCCCCGCAAGGCGCAGCCCCAGCGCGGGAGGGCGCGGTATGAAACACGAAGTGCTGGTGGCCGACGACCACGCCATCATCCGCAATGGCCTGAAAAACCTGCTCTCCGACACGCCCGATTTCGTGGTGGCCGGTGAGGCCGACAACGGCACCGCGGCGCTGGAGTGGGTGCGTAAGCGCAATTGGGCGGTGGTGATACTGGACATTTCCATGCCCGGGCGCAACGGACTGGAGTTGATCAAGCTCATCCGGGCCGAGCGTGCGCGCCTGCCGATATTGATTTTTAGCATGCACCACGAAGAGCAGTACGCCGTGCGCGCCATCCGCGCCGGGGCCTCGGGCTACCTGTCCAAAGAGGGCGATATGGATTTGCTGGTGCCCGCCCTG
>CAIYQF010000183.1 GCA_903928325.1 uncultured beta proteobacterium
TCAGCTTTTGATAATTCCATGATGAACCTTTGTGAATTTCTCTAACGAAAGACCTTGGGTGCCCCTTGGCAAACGCTTGTGGCGTCGCGTCGGGACTTGAGGTCAAGGCCATGGGCGCATTGAATGCTGCGCCGGGCCAGAACCCGTTTGCGTTTGAGTTGCAATGTGTATTATCGCATTGCAGTTGGGTCGCCAACATCGAGCCGGGTCAAATTTACCGCCCCAGTGCGATAATTCAGCAAGCAGTCTTTGAAAGCCACACGATTTTTATGATCCATCTGCCCCGTTTTTTTCTATTCAGGGGGGCGCTTGGCGACTGAAAAGGAACTCGACGCATTCCTAAAAGGCGTGGAAAAGCGCGCCTTTAAACGATCCTATTACCATGTGAGAAACGAAGAGTCGGCGTTGGATATCGTGCAAGACAGCATGATGAAGCTGGCAGAACACTATGGGCACAAACCGGTGGACGAGCTACCCATGCTGTTCCAACGGATTTTGACCAACAGCACACTGGATTGGTTTCGTCGGCAAAAAACCAAAAACGCACTGTTCTCCCACTTAAGCGACTTTGAGACCCAGGATGAGGGTGGTGACTTTGATATTTTGGAGTCCCTGCTACTGAGCACAAACCCTGAGCAAAATGAAAGTGCCCAGGATCACGCGCAGCGGGCACAAACTTTGCGTGCGATAGAGTCTGAAATTCAAGATTTGCCGGCACGTCAACGGGAAGCCTTCCTCATGCGTTACTGGGAGGAGTTGGATGTCGCGGAGACCGCGTCTGCCATGGGCTGCTCACAGGGGAGCGTCAAGACGCACTGTTCCAGGGCGGTGGCAGCGTTGGCAAAGGCATTAAGAATCAGGGGAATTTGCTTATGAAACCGTTTTTAATCAATCCGATGGCGCAAAACGCCACGACTGCAGAGTTTGGCGCCCGTATAGCTGCGCGTTTAGACGAGTCAGCACAAGAGCTGCCAGATCACGTCGCGCAGCGACTATATAGGGCCAGAATGCAAGCACTAAGTCAAGGTCGGCAACTGAGGCGACAAGAGGCGCCTGTCTTGGCCACCTCAGGTGGTCTTCGGTGGATCAAGCAAGACCATTTTGGTTTTTGGGGCCGCGCCTCCAGCGTCTTGCCGCTCATTGCGCTTCTCATTGGCTTGATGTCCATTGGAATACTCCAAGAGCAGCAGCGCGCGCACGAAATTGCAGAAGTTGACACGGAATTGCTCACCAGCGATTTGCCTCCTGTTGCATATACCGATCCAGGGTTTGCCCAGTACCTCAAAGCAGGAGGTCAGGATTAGTGCCTTACACGACTTGGGTCGCCGGAGGCTGAATATGCGACCGCTGCGCCAACTTGTGCCGGTGCTTGCAGTGTGCTTGTTCTGCCTGCCTTATATGACAATGGCGCAACTTGCCCTTGAAACCACTCCTTCAGCGCCGAAATCCAGCCCCGTGATGGTGGACTCGGAACCCCGATGGGCAGACCTCTCTGAGACCCAAAAAAACGCCCTTGCCCCACTGAGGGATACCTGGGCGGTCCTGTCCCAAGGCCATCGCCGAAAATGGATCGCCCTTTCGCAAAATTACCCACTGATGGCGGAAAACGAGCAAGAAAAGCTCCAAGCGCGGATGGTTGACTGGGCTGCACTAAGCCCTAAGGACCGTGAGCAAGCGCGTCTAAATTTTGCCCAGGCCAAAAAGTTACCGACCCAGGAACGAACTGCAAACTGGGAGGCCTACCAAGCGCTTTCAGAAGAAGAAAAAAAAGCGCTACTTGAGGCGGCGTCATTCCCCCCCCGAGGTGCCGCCGTGGCAGTGAAACCGATGGCACCGAACAAGTTAACGGCGGTGCCTGTAACCCGAAAAACGCCTGAGCCCGAAAAGACCGCGGGCCCGAAAACGCAAACTTTGGACCCTTACACCCTGCTGCCGCAGACAACTAACACCAAAGAGAACTTGCGGCTGAACTAAGAAACCCAATAATTCTCAGGGCCAAAACCAACTGCTAGCCAGCTGGACCCATGGCCTGCTCACCTTTTTACCCCATCGTATGGAATCCACTGGTCTCGTTGCCCCCAACCTGTTGCGCCGAATGGCTTGTTGGATGTATGAAAGCATGCTTTTGTTTGGCGTGATTTTTATATCCGGCTACCTTTTTGGAACGCTGAGCCAAACCCGCCATGCCATGGACAACCGCCACGGCCTGCAGGCTTTTTTGTTTTTGGTTTTTGGCATCTATTTCGTTTGGTTTTGGTCCAAGGGTCAGACATTGGCCATGAAAACCTGGCGTATCCGGGTGGTTGACACTACCGGGCAAGCCATCAGCCAAAAGCGAGCACTGGGTCGTTATGTATTGGCGTGGGTTTGGATTCTTCCGCCATTGGCAGTGTTGTGGCCTTTGGGGCTGACCCCAGGGGAAACCGGCGTCCTCTTTTTAGGCTGGGTTGCCGTATGGGCATTGCTCAGCCGCTTTCACCCTGCGCAACAGTTCTGGCACGACGCATGGTCCGGCACCCGGTTAGTGAATTCAGAGCCGCTCAGCCGATAAGCAGCCTGTGGAGCGTTACACAGCCGATTCGTCTTGCTCCCCAGTACGAATGCGTACCACCCGCTCCACGCTAGTAACAAAAATTTTGCCGTCGCCAATTTTTCCTGTGTGGGCCGCTTTGATAATTGCATCTACGCAACGGTCTACATCCTCACCCTTGACCACAAGCTCCACCTTCACTTTGGGCAAAAAGTCCACCACATACTCCGCCCCGCGGTAGAGCTCCGTATGGCCCTTTTGACGGCCAAAGCCCTTGACCTCCGTAACCGTCAGCCCCGTGGCGCCACATTCGGCCAGGGCTTCACGAACTTCTTCCAGCTTGAACGGTTTGATGATCGCGGTGATTTGTTTCATGATGGGATCCAGGTTAATTGATTGGCGCATCAGGCGCGAAACCGATTAGTAATAGGATAACGCCAATCCTTTCCAAAGCTGCGGTGACTTACCCGAACGCCGATGGGCGCCTGGCGGCGTTTGTATTCATTGACCTGGATGAGACGCGTGACTTTCTCCACATCCGCCTGCGGGTAACCCAAAGCCACCAAATCTGCAATACTGGCATCGTTTTCCATATACCGCTCGATGATGGCGTCGAGCACATCGTACGGTGGCAAGCTCTCTTGGTCGGTTTGGTCAGGCCGCAACTCCGCACTGGGTGGGCGGGTGATGATGCGCTCGGGGATGGGCCGGTCGCAGGTGCCATAGGGGTTGTTGGCATTGCGCCAGCGGGCCATGGCAAAAACGCGGGTCTTGAGCAAGTCCTTGATCACCGCAAAGCCGCCGGCCATGTCGCCGTACAAGGTACAGTACCCGGTAGCCATCTCGGACTTGTTGCCCGTGGTCAGCACGATGCTGCCGAACTTGTTGCTCAGCGCCATCAGCAACGTGCCGCGGATACGAGCCTGGATATTTTCCTCGGTGGTATCCTCGGCGCGTCCAGAAAAGTCTGCCGCCAATGATGCTTTGAAGGCAGCAAACTCCGGCTCAATTGATATTTCATCGTAGCGCACACCCATGCGCTGCGCCATGTTACGGGCATCGAGCCAGCTGATGTCAGCGGTATAGGGCGAAGGCATCATGACCGTGCGAACTTTGTCGGCGCCTAAGGCGTCCACCGCAATGGCCAAAACCAGTGCCGAGTCGATGCCACCCGACAAGCCCAAAATGGCGCCCGGGAAGCGGTTTTTCCCAATGTAGTCGCGCACACCGAGCACCAAGGCGTCCCAAAGATCGGATTCCCATGACCGCTTAGGCTCGGTTGCAGCCGACCAATGCGCCAAGGCGCCCTGCCCGTCCAGGGATGCGCAAAACAGGGCCTCCTGGAAACTCGGTGCGCGTCCAGCCACTGCGCCATCGGCATTTAGCACGAAAGAATGGCCCTCAAACACCAGTTCGTCTTGGCCGCCCACCAAATGCGCATACACCAAAGGCAGCCCAGTGGCGCGAGCACGCTCGGCCATCACCGCTTCGCGTTGGTAACCCTTGCCCACATGAAACGGGGACGCGTTTATGACGGCCAGCACGTGTGCGCCTGCCTCCTGCGCCAACCGCGCGGGCTCCTCAAACCACGCGTCCTCGCAGATTAGCAA
>CAIYQF010000184.1 GCA_903928325.1 uncultured beta proteobacterium
GCGATGCACATGGGCCACGCCACCTTGCGCGGACTGCGCCTGCAACTGCAGCCTGTGCAAGCCCGTTTTTTTGGCACGGACGCTGCCTTGGACATCGTTTTGCATAACACCCGCTCTGAAGTGCGGTACGGCGTGGGCCTCACACTTTCCGGCACGCAGCAGTGGGCCTGGGCCGACGTGCCGGGCCACGCCAGCAGGCCCGTGCAACTGGCTTGGCGTGCGTCACAGCGCGGACGCAGCGCCGTGCCAACGCTGCGCGCGGAGACCCGCTTTCCGATGGGAATATTCCGGGTTTGGACGGTTTGGCGCCCCGCCTCGAGCGTGCTGGTGTACCCGCACCCAGAAACAAACGCCCCCCCAATCCCTGGCACACCCGCGCAGGACGCAGCGGGCGACTCGCCACGCAGCGCCGAGCCCGCATGGGAGGGCCTACGGCCCTACCGGCGCGGCGATGCCTTGCGCTCCATTGCCTGGAAAAAGTCGGGCAAAGCCATAGCAGCAGGCTCCGACGCCTGGGTCAGCCGTGAGGCGCCAAGCCAAAACGGGGCCGATGTCTGGCTCGACCTTGCCCACACCGGCCTGCGCGACCCAGAGGCGCAACTGTCGCGCCTGTGCGCCTGGGTGATCCATGCGCATACGCGGTCCTTGCGCTACGGGCTGTTGCTGGCGGGTCAGCGCATCGCCCCGTCCCAAGGACCAGCGCACCTGCAGCGCTGCTTGGAAGCGCTGGCATTGTGTTGATGGGCGCTTCCTCTGCGGCCTGGCAGCGCCTGCCACGCCAGACACAAGACACCGTTTTTGCGGTGGCCGTGGTTGCCTGCGTATTGGCACCCCAAGCGGCTCACCTGCCCCTGTGGGGCAGCCTGTTGGCCGCAGGTGTGTTGGCTGCACGCCTTGACCTGGCGCTGCGCGGGGGAGCGCTGCCGGGGCGTTGGTGGCTGGCCGCCCTGTTAGCCACGTCCCTGGCGACCACCTATTCATCCTACGGAACCTGGCTCGGGCGCGAGGCCGGCAGTGCGCTGATTGCGCTGCTGTTGGCGCTCAAAACCCTGGAGTTACGCAGCCAACGCGATGCATTTGTGCTTTTTTTCTTGGGGTTTTTCTCCCTTTTAACGGCATTTTTCACTTCCCAGTCTCTGCCGACGGCAATCGCCGTCGCGCTGGGTGTGATGGGCTTGCTGACCGCGCTGGTGCGTGCCCATATGCCGGTGGGAAACCCGCCGTGGCGCCCAGCGGTGGCCGTAGCTGCCAAACTGGTTTTTTTGGGTTCACCGACCATGCTGGTGCTGTTTTTGCTGTTTCCACGGGTCCCGCCCTTGTGGGCGGTGGACGGTGAAGCGCTGCAGGCGCGCAGCGGCCTGTCGGGCACCCTGAAAATGGGTGCGATTGCGGATTTGGCGCTGGACGACAGCATCGCCCTGCGGCTGCGCTTTACCGGCGCCCAGCCGGCGCGCCAGGACCTGTACTTTCGTGGGCCTGTGTTGTCGCAGTTCGATGGCCAAGAGTGGACCCAGGCCGCACCCGCGCACACCAATGATGTGCCGGTACACACTGGGCTTGTCACTGCGGGCGAGCCCATCGCCTACGAAATAACCCTGGAGCCGCACCACCAGCGCTGGTTGCTGGCAATCGACGCCAGCGCAGACGCACCGCTTGTGGCTGGGCATCTACCCAGCCAATCGGCCGACCTGCAGTGGCAAAGCCAGGAGCCAATCGATAGCGTGGTGCGCTACCAGGCCCGCAGCTACCTTCAATTTCAATACGGCACGCACGCGTCCGCGTCCCAATTGCGAACCTACACCACCCTGGCGCCAGGCTCCAACCCACGCACCGTGCAGTGGGCGGACGACTTGCTGCGCGAGCCCGGCTTGCGCAATGCCAGTGCCATGGCGTTGAGCGACCGGGTCCTGGCACACCTGCGCAACGGCCCTTACCGCTACACGCTGAACCCCGGGGTATACGGCCCCCACGCTGCCGACGTATTCTGGTTTGATCGCCAAGCCGGGTTTTGTGAACACATTGCTGCGGCCTACGTGGTGGTGATGCGCGCCTTGCGGGTGCCCTCACGCATCGTTACCGGCTACCAAGGGGCGACGCCCAATCCCCTAGACGGGTTTTGGACCGTTCGCCAGAGTGACGCCCATGCCTGGGCAGAAATTTGGCAGGCCGGTGTGGGTTGGCAGCGCGTAGACCCCACGGCGGCCATTTCGCCCTGGCGGGTTGACCAAACCACCCGCCTGAGCGCGCCACGCAGTACCCTTGCGGGCACGTTGGCCAAGGTGAGTCCGCAGACCCTGGCCTCGCTGCGGGCGGCGTGGGAGGCCATCAACAATGGCTGGACCCAATGGGTGTTGAATTACAGCCAAAGCCAGCAATGGGACCTGATGCGCCAGCTGAGATTCTCCAGCCCCAACTGGCAGGACCTGGTGTCCCTGCTCACCGTACTGGCGGGTGCTGCCGTCCTGGGAGGAGTGGGCTGGTCGCAGTGGCGACGGCGGCACCAAGACCCTTGGGCGCGGCTGCAAACGCGCTTGCGCCAGCGCCTCGCACAGCATGGCTTTCCCACCGCAGCGCACCAAAGTCCGCGCCAGATGGCGGCCCTGATAGAAGCGCGCTACGGCTCGCATGCGGCCCCGGTGTGCCAGTGGTTGTTGCGGCTCGAACACGCGCACTACGGTCCAAACCCTGGCGAGCACGCGCTGGACGCGCTGCTTGCCCAATGGAAGCGCCTGCCATGGCCTGGTCTTGCACACGGACCTGGACCCAAGACAAGACGGACGCTGGCACAAGCCCAGCCGGCCCCACAGGGCATGGGCCCTTCAGCTATCGCCACTCAAGCCGATACCACCAGCACCAGTACGCCATAGACCCAGTCGAAACCCAGCGACGCTTCACGTATTATCAAGACGACTGCCCCACAGGACTTGCCATGAACCTTACTTTGGTTTCACTGATTTTCTTTTTTATGCTGGCCCTGATAGCGTCCGCAGTGTTTTACTACCTGTCGCTACAAAACCTATCCAGCATCCGGCGCGAAGTGGACAAACTGCATGCGCAGGCCACTGTGGCGCGCTCAAGCACCATGCTGCGCAACGAGCGGGCGCGGTGTCAGCAGCAACTCGCAGGCATGGAAGCGGCGATCCTGGCCAGCGAGCCAAGCGCCTTAAACGCCCAAGAAATCGCCCAAGTGGACGCTACCGCACTGGAAATCAAAAATTGCAACCAGGCGCTGAAAAATGCCGGTGATTGGATGGGCCTGCCGTTTGACCTGGAATGGGTCGATATGCTGGAAAAATTGCCCCGCCTGAACGCCTTGTACCGTGCCAGCCTGCTGGACCCCAGCACAACGCCCTTGGTGGTCCTGGGCAGCGAAGCGGTAGGCACCCCACAAATTACCCTGACTGGAGCATCCCGATGACTAGGCCTCTGTTTCGCACCGCACTGGCCGTGGCTGCGGCAGCCCTGGTAGCAAGCAGCTACAACGCCCATGCGGGACTGTGGGAGGAAGGCTATGAGGCCTATCAACGCAAGGACTACGCCAGTGCCGTCGCCCAATGGCGCGTCGTGGCCCAAAGCGGCAACCGGGAAGCGCAGTCGCTGGTCGGTTTGATGTACTTTCAGGGGCAAGGGGTTGCGCAAAACTACCCGCAAGCCATTGAATGGCTCCTCAAAGCTGCAGCCCAAGGCGAGCCCAAGGCCCAATTCAAACTCGGCAGCATGTACGCCAATGGCCAGGGCTTTACCCGGGATTACCAGCGTGCGGCCATGTGGTTTGTGATCGCTGCCGATTCGGGCCACCCCAACGCGAGCAAAGAGCTGACCAAAGCGTCTGCCGAATTGAGTGATAACGAGATCGCCATCGCCAAACGCTTGGCTAAGACCTGCGTCAAGCGCGAATTCAAGGACTGCTAAGCCACGCCAGCGCCGAGCGGCGCCTGCGTGCCACCGCTGCCGGTGTCGCTATTGACCCTCTTTGAATTTGATGGTGATGCTGACGCGCCGGTTGCGCGGGTCTTTGGGGTCATTGGGGTTGTAAGGCGCAGTGTCGGCTACGCCTTCAATTTGGGTGAACCGGTCGGCCTTGATGCCATTTTTCTCCAGTGTGGCGCGCGTGGTTTCA
>CAIYQF010000185.1 GCA_903928325.1 uncultured beta proteobacterium
ATTGGCCCATTCCTTGGCCAACTCGACGCCCGCCACAATGGCCACTGCACGGTTAAAGCTCTCGGTCAAATCCAGGGCATTGCCCGCCGCTAGCAGGACTTTTTGAAGGCTCCGTGGCTGCGGTTTGGACTTGGTGGTGGTGTACGAATATGTCGCGTCCGCCACGGCCAAAACCGCCGCCCGCACGGCTTCTTGCGTCGCCGGGACGGCAAAACACAGCACCAGTTTCTTCAAACCGGGCGATTTGCATGCGGCCACAGCACCAGATACCGCAGTGCGCACCTGGCGCGCCGTGCCCTCGCCGACGCTGCAAAGCACCACGCGCACCGCAGCGGCCTGGAGGGGACGGTACAGGGACACCGTCTTGCCGACCGCCGCCTCCAAATCCCCAGCCTTGAGGGCCGCGCCCACCAATTGCGACAAATCGTCCTTGCCAGCTTTGAATGCTTTTGGTACCAGCACCAGCAGGGCGTCACATTTTTCATCGGCCACAGCCACCAGATCCATCGCTTGGAGTTCAAAGTTCATAATTCACCCTTTTCATGGGTCCCATGTTATTCCATTCCTCCATCCGCAAAGAGCTTGCTCGGACATTCGGCGCCACCTTAGTCGTGCTGGTGACGGTGGTGATGACCATGACCCTGATTCGGACGCTGAGCGAGGCCACACGCGGCGTTTTCAACCCAGCTGACGTGATGATCATCATGGGTTACACCGTCCTGTCGGACTTGCCCACCATTTTGGCGCTCAGCCTGTTTATCGCCATCGTAGGCGTGCTCACGCGTATGTATCGGGACAGCGAAATGGTCATTTGGTTGGGTAGCGGGCGCGGGCTGGCGTCGCTACTCAGGCCCCTGGCGCGCTTTTGCTGGCCTATTTTTGTGGTGGTCTTCGCTCTGGCCTTTGTCGTCCTGCCCTGGGCGTTTGGGCGCATCGAGGACCTACGCGACCAGTATGAAAAGCGCGGTGACATCGCCCGTGTACAGGCCGGACAGTTTCAGGAATCCGCCAGCGGTAACCGGGTTTTTTTCATTGAAAAAGAGTCGGGCGACAAGCAGACCGGAACCCATGTGTTCATGGTGACCCGCGAGAACGGCAAAGAAACCATCACATCTGCGGCGCGCGGCACCGTTCAAGTCATTGGCGCTGACAAGTTTTTGGTGCTGGAAAACGGGCAACGATTGGAAAAATCGCTGAGCAAGGGGGAATCAACTGTCAGCACGTTTGCACGCTACGCGGCGCGCATTGGGGCGGACAACGCATCGTCGCGCTCCACCACCCCCACCAGCACGCTGACCGTGGTAGCCCTTTTGCAAAACCCAAGCCCGGTCAATGGGGCCGAACTGGCCTGGCGCGCTGGCTTGTTTTTCGCCTCGGTGAACCTGATGTTCATCGCCTTGGGCGTATCGGGCGTCAACCCCCGGGTGGGACGCACGGGCAATCTGGCCTTTGCGTTTTTAGCCTTTGTCGTGTATTTCAACCTTTTGGTGCTGGGTAAAAGCTGGATAGAAACAAAGCAAGTGACCATGGTCGGCTACCTGGTGGCCTTGCACGGCGGCGTGTTGGCGCTCAGCCTCATCTGGCTTGCCGTGCGGCACAACCACTGGGCACTGCGCCTGCGTCCGGCGCGCGCAACCAAGGCGGCCGCATGAAAACACTGCGCAAACTGCTGTATCGGGAGGTGTTCATTGCGGTGGCGGCCGTGACGGCGGCGTTTGTCGGTCTGTTCTATTTTTTTGACTTTGTCGATGAGCTGCAATCCGTCGGGCGCAGCGGCGTTTTTGGCTATTCGGTGGCCAAGGCACTGGTGTACGTGGCGCTGATGGTGCCCAGCCATGTGTACGAGTTGCTGCCCATTGCCGTGCTCATTGGAACCATTTTTGTGATGGCCCGGCTGGCCCAAAGCTCGGAGTTCACCATTTTGCGCACCAGCGGCTTGGGGCCCTGGCAAGCGCTCAGGGCCTTGTTGTCGCTGGGGATGGTGTTTGTTGCCCTGACTTTTGCGTTGGGTGACTATGCCGCCCCGCTGGCTGACAAAACCGCCCAACTGCTCAAAGCACGGTTTCAGGGGCACCTGACCGTAGGCAAGACGGGTGCGTGGATCAAGGAGCGGCAACCCTACAGCAGCTTTTCGGTCAACGTGGGGGCTTTAGACAGCGACGCGGGCATGCGCGGCGTGCGGATTTTTGAACTCGACAACCAAGGCCGCATCGTCTCCATCACCGAGGCGGCGTCCGGCACCTTTGGCCCTGGCGAGTCATGGCTGTTGAACGACGTCTCTCGCACCGAGTACACCGACCCCAGCGGACCCGATGCCCGGGCCCATAGCACGCACCAAGACAGCTTTACCTGGCTCAACAAGGTCAGCGCCGAAATGGTCTCCGCCGCCGTGCTGCGCCCGGACCGGATGGGGACTCTGGACCTGTTTCAGTACATGCGCCACTTGCGAGCCAACGGCCAGTCGGCCCAAAAGTACGAAATCCAATTCTGGAAAAAAGTGTTTTACCCCCTGAGCTGCCTGGTGATGGTGATGCTGGCACTGCCGTTTGCCTACCTGCATTTCCGCTCCGCAAGCATCACATCCATGGTGTTTGGCGGTGTGATGGCGGGCATCAGCTTTGTGTTGCTCAACAACGTCGTGGGCGATGTGGGCTATTTGCAAGGCTGGCAACCGTGGTTTACCGCCGCCCTGCCTGGCCTGATTTACTCGCTGGCATCGCTGTCGGCATTTGGATGGCTGGTCATTCGCCGATGACGCCCACCCTAGTTTCTGGCGAAGCGGCGGGCGCGGCGCCCCTGCGCGGCATTGTCCTGTTCGCCCACGGCTCGCGCGACCCGCTGTGGCACCGGCCTATGCAGGCGGTGGCGCAGCGTGTTTTGCAAAACTCCACGGGGCTGGCGGTGGAATGCGCTTATCTGGAACTCAGCACGCCCGACTTGCCTACCGCCTGCCAAGGCCTGCTCGCGCGTGGCGTGCAAACCATCACCATCATTCCTATGTTTCTCGGCGTGGGCAAACATGCGCGCGAAGACCTGCCCGTGCTGGTGGCCGCACTGCGCGCCAGCCACCCCGGCACCGACTTTGAATTGCAGCCGGCCGTGGGTGAAGACGCACGCCTGATTGCGCTGCTGGCCGACATGGCGGTGGACCGCCCCCAAGGCACCGGCCAATAGGCAAAGACCAGGCACTGAATTTTGCGAATGCAGCATAATGAATTACTTCTATAGCTGATGTTCAATATGAACCTCCACCAGTTTCGCTTTGTCCAAGAGGCAGTGCGCCGCAACCTCAACCTGACCGAGGCGGCCAAGGCCTTGCACACCTCGCAGCCGGGCGTGTCCAAAGCGATCATCGAGTTGGAGGACGAACTGGGCATCGAAATTTTTGCCCGCCACGGCAAACGCCTCAAACGGGTCACCGAGCCGGGCCAGCACGTGCTCAAAAGCATTGACCTGATCTTGCGCGAAGTGGGCAACCTCAAGCGCATTGGCGACCAATACAGCCGCCAAGACAGCGGCACCCTGTCCATTGCCACCACCCACACCCAGGCGCGCTACGTGCTGCCAGAAAAAGTAGCCGCCCTGCGCGCCGCCTTTCCCAAGGTCAACATCAGCCTGCACCAGGGCGCACCCGACCAGGTAGCACGCATGCTGATAGACGAAGTGGCCGAAATCGGCATTGCCACCGAATCCCTGGCCGACTACGCCGAGCTGGTGACATTGCCCTGCTACCAGTGGCAGCACATGCTGGTCATGCCCATAGACCACCCGCTGGCGCAACAGTCGCGCATCACGCTAGAAGAAGTGGCGCGCGAACCACTCATCACCTACCACCCCTCGTTTACCGGCCGTACCAAGATTGACGCCGCCTTTGCCGCGCACAAGTTGGAGCCCCGCATTGCGCTAGAAGCCATTGACTCCGACGTCATCACCACCTACGTTCGCTTAGGGCTGGGCTTGGGCATCGTCGCTGAGATGGCGGTGCGCGACATCATGGAGCAAGGCGGCGCCACCGGTCTGGTGGTGCGCCCGGCCGGCCACCTGTTTGGCCAGAATACGGCGCGCGTGGCCTTTAAGCGCAGCGCGTATTTGCGCAACTTTGTCTACACCTTTGCCGAGCTGCTGAGCAGCCGCCTGAGCCGTGAAACCGTGGCCCGCGCCATGGCCGGCAACCTCAGCGACGCCGAACTCTGACACTTTTTCCACCGACGTCCATGAACGCCCCCCGCACCCCCGCTTTGCAAAGCCGCCTGCCCGCCGTGGGCACCACCATCTTTACCGTCATGTCCGCACTGGCAGCCCAACACCAGGCGGTCAACCTGGGCCAGGGCTTTCCCGACTTTGCCTGCGACCCGGCCTTGGTGGACCACGTCACCCGCGCCATGCAGGCCGGGCACAACCAGTACCCGCCCATGCCGGGCGTGGCCACGCTGCGCGAGGCGGTAGCCGCCAAGATGGAGCGCTTGTACGGACGCAGCTACCGCGCCTTGGACGAGATCACCATCACCGCAGGCGCCACGCAGGCCATCTTTACCGCGCTGCTGGCGCTGGTGCACCCAGGCGACGAAGTGATCGTGCTAGAGCCCTGCTACGACAGCTACCAGCCCAACATCGTGCTGGCAGGCGGCGTGGTGGTGCGTGTGCCCTTGACGCCGGGCACGTTTCGCCCCGACTTTGCCAAAATAGCGGCGGCGCTCACGGCCAAAACCCGAGCCATCATCATCAACACCCCGCACAACCCGAGTGGCACGGTGTGGAGCCAAGCGGACATGCTGGCGCTGCAAGAATTGCTAGAACCGACGAACGTCTTCGTCATCAGCGATGAGGTGTACGAGCACATGGTGTTCGACGGCGCGCAGCACCAAAGCGTGGCGCGTTTTCCCGGTTTGGCGGCGCGCGCGCTGATCGTTTCGAGCTTTGGCAAGACCTACCACGTGACAGGCTGGAAAGTCGGCTTTGTGGCCGCACCCGCTGCTTTGAGCGCCGAGTTCCGCAAAGTGCACCAGTTCAATGTGTTTACCGTCAACACGCCGGTCCAACACGGCTTGGCCGCCTACATGGCCGATAGCGCGCCGTATGAGGGCCTGCCTGCCTTTTATCAGCGCAAGCGCGACCTGTTTCGCGATGGCTTGGCCCAAACCGCCTTCAAGTTGCTGCCCTGCGAAGGCACATTCTTCCAGTGTGTGGACATCTCAGCGGTCAGCGACCTGGGCGAGGCCGCGTTTTGCCAATGGCTCACCCGCGAGGTGGGCGTCACCGCCATCCCCCTGTCCGCGTTTTATGCCAACGGCTTTGACCAGCGTGTGGTGCGCTTTTGCTTTGCCAAGGAAGAAGCCACCCTGCACGCCGCCTTGGCGCGTCTGCAAACTCTCTAAATTCTTTTTTTCTCGCAAGACACCCCCGCCATGTCCTACCTCGACGACCCCCGCGTATTTTTTGCCGCTGAGCGCACCATGCTGG
>CAIYQF010000186.1 GCA_903928325.1 uncultured beta proteobacterium
CCGACATGCTCAAGGTGTTGAAGCCCGAGTTGTTTGCCAATGAAAAGTTTGGTGTCATTACGGTCAAGGATATTTTGGGCGAGCTGGAGAAACCCGGCCGCGACCCGCGCCCGGACTTCAAGGTGGCGCGCCTGCAAGACGGCGTGAACGACATCAAAGACCTGGTGGAAGGCATGATCTTGGAAGGCACGGTGAGCAACGTGGCCGCTTTTGGCGCCTTTGTGGACCTGGGCGTGCACCAAGACGGCCTGGTGCATGTGAGCCAACTGGCCCACAAGTTTGTGAGCGACGCACGCGAGGTGGTCAAAACCGGCGACATCGTCAAAGTGCAGGTGGTGGAAGTGGACGTGGCCCGCAAGCGCATTGCGCTAACCATGAAGCTGGGCGAGGCACCACGCAGCTCTGGCGAACGCGGTGCGCCGCGCGACAACCGCTTTGAAGGTGCCAGCCGTGACCAGCGCCCCCAACATCGCCCAAGCCAGCGCGCGCCCGAGCCGCAAGGCCCTAGCGCCATGGCGTCGGCGTTTTCCAAGTTGCAGGGTTTGCGCAAATAAGGGCTGGCTATGCAAATGCGCGCACTGCAAATTTATGCCGGACCCCGTGCCCGTGCGCACTTGGCGGCGCACGGACTATCGCCCGCGCACGTGGGCGTGATTCCGGCAGCCGCTGGCGGACCCAAAGGCCTGATATTGGGGCCGCTGGACCGCTTTATCTTTGGCCAATGGCTGCCGCAAAGCAGCCAACCGGTGGCGCTGGTGGGCGCGTCCATTGGCGCTTGGCGCATGGCCACGGCCTGCCTGGACCACACGGTGGCAGCGTTTGAGCGCCTGGAGCGCGACTACATTCACCAGCACTACGAGTTGCCCGCAGGGCAAAAGCGCGTGCCAGCGCAGCAGGTCAGCGCCCAGTTTGGCCACAGCCTGCAGCAGTTTTACGGCGGGCGCATAGGCGAGGTGCTGGGCCACCCGCGTTACCGCTTGCACATCATGACCTCGCACGGGCGCCGCTTGTTGCGCCGCGAGCACCCGTTGTGGACGCCGGTGGGCTACGCCGCAGCCTTTGTCAGCAACGCGGTGCAGCGTCGGGCTTTAGGTGGTTGGCTAAAACGGGTGGTGTTTTCAGCCCAGAGCGCTCCGCTGCCATTTGCCACCGACGACTTCGCCACCCTGCAATGCGCCCTGAACGAGGGTAATTTCATGGCCGCGCTGCAGGCGAGCTGCTCGATTCCTTTTGTGTTGCAGGCGGTGCACGACATCGCGGGCGCGCCGCCGGGGGCGTACTGGGACGGCGGCATTACCGACTACCACCTGCATTTGCGCTACGCCGGTTTGCCCGCAGCAAGACACGGGGCGGGGGAAGGTGAGGCGGAAAACACGGCGGCGGGCGCGGGCGTGGTGCTCTACCCGCACTTTCAGCAAGCCGTGGTGCCGGGTTGGCTGGACAAGGCTTTCAAATCGCGCCACCGGACCACGTCGGCGCTGGATTCGATGGTGGTGCTGGCCCCACGCACAGAGTGGGTGCAAAGCCTGCCGAACGCCAAACTGCCCGACCGCACCGATTTTTCGCGCTACGGCAACGACCTGGCCAGCCGCGTCAAAGCCTGGACCACCGCCACCAGCGCCGCGCAGCAACTGGCCGATGAGTTTGCTACGTGGCTGGACGCGCCGGATATGGGGCAGGTGCTGCCGCTTTAGGCCGCATTGCGGGAGCCAGGCCGCTTAGACCTGGGGTGTCAGAAAAAACGCCAGCGTGCGCATGCCCGCCACCGTGAGCAACAGCGAGCCAAACAAATGCAGCGCCGCCGTGCCCAAGGCCAGCGCGTACTTTTGCTGCCCCAGCATGGCTATCACTTCAGCAGAGAAGCTGGAAAACGTGGTCAAAGCGCCCAAAAACCCGGTGATGAGCGCCAGGCGCCATACTGGGTCAAGCTGCGGCAGTGCTTGGAATAGGGCGACCGCCAGGCCCACCAAGTAGCCACCAATCCAGTTGGCCGCCAGCGTGCCCAAGGGCAGGGCGGTGCCGGGTACCACCAGCGGATTCAGCCACAGCCCCAGACGCCAGCGCGCCAGGGCGCCCAAGCAGGCGCCTATGCAAATGGCGATGACGGATGGCATGGGGGCGAGTCCTTAGGGCGGTGATGGCGTCAGGGCTTGGCTTTGGCTGGGGGCTCAAAGGCCTCGCCGTTGACCGTCAAACCCGCCTCAGACAGCCGCGCTGCGGTTGCGGGCTTGAAGCCTTTGACCCGGCGCATGAAATCTGCCCAGTCCTTGAACGGGGCTTGTTCGCGCGCTTGCAATATGCGGGCGGTGCTGGCCGGACCCAGCCCTTTGACGCTGTCGAGTTCGGCTTCGGTGGCCTGGTTGGCCTCGGTGGCGCCATAGCCCGCGACAGCCAGCAGGCTGGCGAGTGCGCCGGTCAAAAGGTGGTGCAGGCGCATGCGGCTACTTCTGTTCAGGGGTTGGCAGACATCCATTGCACATATTGGCCCACTCCGGTGGCCACGTCGGCGAAGGCGTGGTCGCAACCAGTAGCGCGCAGCGCGCCTAAGTCGGCCTGGGTGTAGCACTGGTATTTGCCGCGCAAGGCGTCGGGAAAGGGGATGTACTCGATCAGGCCCATGGCGGCCATGGTTTCCAGCGCCAGGGGCACATGGCCGTCTTGCGCGCGCAAGGTGTTGACGACCGCGCAGGCCACGTCATTAAACGGCTGGGCACGGCCAGAGCCGAGGTTGAAGATGCCACTTTGCGCAGGGTGGTCGAAAAACCACAGGTTGACCGCGACCACGTCGTCCACAGCCACAAAGTCGCGCATCTGCGCACCCGGCGCGTAGCCGCCGTATTCGCCAAACAGCTTGACGCGCCCCTCATTTTTGAACTGATGAAACTGGTGATAAGCCACGCTGGCCATGCGGCCCTTGTGTTGTTCTCTAGGGCCATACACATTGAAGTACCTAAAGCCCACCACTTGGTGAG
>CAIYQF010000187.1 GCA_903928325.1 uncultured beta proteobacterium
ACTGTCTAACCACCTGAAAAGTCGTTTGTCTTTGGACGGCATCAAGGCCGCTGTATTGCGAGAATGCGTGCCCAAAGAAGCGTTTTTGGATGCGGCGGCGCTGGCGGCAGCCATCAAAGCCGTCCCCGTCGCCTTGCAAGCCGCCCGACCGCTGGATGAGGCCATCAGCACGGCCGGGGGCGTTTTGTTTGACGTCTTGAACCCGGATTTGATGCTGGAGCAACTTCCTGGCGTGTTTTGTGCGGGAGAGATGCTGGACTGGGAGGCGCCGACGGGCGGCTACCTGTTGACCGCATCCATGGCTACCGGACACCGCGCTGGGCGGGGGGTGCTGAATTATCTGCGGTCCGTTTGAGGGGTTGACGAGCCTTACCCCGGCACTAGCTCCACAGTTAGGGCTGCTTGGTTCCCCACCTGACCCGGTTGGCCGCTTCACCATGCGAGGAGGCCCGTCATGTTCGATTGTAATGCCAGCCCCTTTGGGCGCGCGCCCGTAGAATCCGGTCATGTCTTACCTCGTGCTCGCCCGCAAGTACCGCCCGCGCAATTTCGCTGAAATGGTGGGCCAGGACCACGTGGTGCAAGCGCTGAGCAACGCCCTGACCACGCAGCGCCTGCACCATGCCTATCTGTTTACCGGCACGCGCGGCGTGGGCAAGACCACGGTGTCGCGCATCCTGGCCAAATCGCTCAACTGCCAGGGCTTGGACGGGCAGGGCGGCATCACCGCCACGCCCTGCGGCGTGTGCCAGGCCTGTACCGACATCGATTCGGGCCGTTTCGTCGACTACACCGAGCTGGACGCCGCGTCCAACCGGGGGGTGGATGAAGTGCAAGCCCTGCTGGAGCAGGCGGTGTACAAACCGGTGCAAGGGCGCTTTAAGGTCTTCATGATCGACGAGGTGCACATGCTGACCAACACAGCGTTCAACGCCATGTTGAAGACCCTGGAAGAGCCGCCGGACTACCTGAAATTTGTGCTGGCCACCACCGATCCGCAAAAGGTGCCGGTCACCGTGCTGTCGCGCTGCCTGCAGTTCAACCTGCGGCCCATGGCGCCCGAGACCATTCGTGAGCATTTGACCCACGTGCTGGGGCAGGAGTCCGTAGCGTCCGACCCCCAGGCATTGCGCTTGCTGGCCCGCGCCGCGCGCGGCTCCATGCGCGACGCCCTGAGCCTAACCGACCAGGCGATTGCGTTTGGTGCGGGCGCCTTGTCCGAGGCCACGGTGCGCACCATGCTGGGCAGCGTGGACCGCAGTTATGTGTTTTGCTTGATAGAAGCGCTGGCCTTGGGCGATGGCCGTACCGTGGTGGAAACCGTGGACACCCTGCGCATTAACGGACTGAGCGCCGCCTCTACGCTGGAAGAAATGGCCACGGTCTTGCAGCGCATGGCGGTGCTGCAAACCCTAGGGCCAGCACCTACTGACGGCGACGACAGCGATGCGGAGGCGCAAGACACGGCGCGTCTGGCAGCGCTCCTTCCTGCGGACGAGACGCAACTGCTCTACAGCATCTGCCTGCACGGTCGTGGTGATTTGGGCCTTGCGCCCGACGAATACGCTGCGCTCACCATGGTGCTGTTGCGCCTCTTGGCATTCAAGCCGCCGGTACCCCAGGGCGAGCGTGTGCCAGCGGCCAGCAATGCGCCCTTGGTGGAAAAAAAAACTCTGAATAGTGCCCCGGCGCCATTGGCGGCGCCTTTGCGGCGTCCGACTCCAGTAGATTCGGCGCCTTTGCGGCGTCCGACTCCAGCAGATTCGGCGCCTGTGGCACAGACGCCAGTGGCTGCGCAGCGTACCGTTCAACCGTGGGAAGACCATCCCGCAGCGCCCGACCTACCGGTGCCGGTTCCGTCTGAGCCTCTCCCGCACGCCGCCTCCACGCAACGGATTCTTGCGCCAGCGCAGGCGCCGGGTTCTGCTGCCAAGACGTTAGCAGTGGCTGCGGCGGTGTATTCGCAAAGCGGCGCTGTGCCGCCAGGGCACATCTTGCCGGTGCGCGCCAGCCCCGGTGGGGATCTTGCGCCTGAAGAAATCGATGCGCGTGACGACGGTGACGAAGGCGCGCTCGCGGTCTCGCGCCGCCCTGCGCCCATTGACCACCGCGTGGTGGGCGTGCCGGTGCGCCAGCAGACCGAGAGCCGGGCCGACGCCAGCGCCGCAGCGCAGGCCACGCCGGTGCTCATTCCCACCGAGGAGGGCGACTTTTGGCACGCCACCGTCCAGTCGTTGGTCGATGCCCAAGCGATTGGCGCCATGGTGCGCGAGTTGGCATTGCAGGCGCAACTCGTGGCCCGCGACGAAGGCCAGTGGCTGCTGCGGGTGGAACGCGAGTCGCTCAACCAAGCCGGTAGCCGAGATCGACTCACGCAGGCGCTGAAAGATGCCGGTTTTGACGTTGCGCTGGCGGTGGAAGTGGGGCGTGTGACGGACAGCCCCGGTCGGCGCAATGCCAGTGCCAGCGCCGAACGCCAGGTGGCTGCCGAACAGCTGATTTACGCCACGCCGCTGGTGCAACACCTGATGCGTGACTTCGGCGCCAAGGTGGTACCCGGCTCCATCCGGCCGCTCTGATTTTTTTCATTCTCAACCTTATTTACCCCAAGGAATCGCCCCATGTTCAACAAAGGACAACTCGCTGGCCTGATGAAGCAAGCCCAGGCCATGCAAGACAATATGAAAAAAGCCCAGGACGAACTGGGCAACATCGAAGTCAGCGGTGAGTCGGGCTCTGGCCTGGTCAAAGTCACCATGACGTGCAAGCACGAGGTGCGCCGCGTCACCATAGACCCCAGCTTGCTGGCCGACGACAAGGACATGCTCGAAGACCTGGTGGCTGCGGCCTTCAACGCCGCATTGCGCGTGGCAGAAGAAACGTCGGCGCAAAAGCTGGGCAAGATCACGGCGGGCATGCCCGGCTTGCCCGGCGGTATGAAGCTTCCTTTTTAAGGCCTTGATGCAAGCCTCTATGGGATCTGTGCATGTCTGACGCGCATTCGCTCGACACCCTGATCCAGGCGCTGCGGCGGCTGCCGGGCGTGGGGGTCAAGTCAGCGCAGCGCATGGCGTTTCACCTTTTGCAGCGCGACCGCGCAGGCGCCCAGGCACTGGCGCGCGCGCTCATGGACGCGACCGAAAACATTCACCATTGCGAGCGCTGCCACACGCTCACCCAGGACCGTATTTGCGCCACCTGCCTGGACACCCGGCGTGACCACACCCAACTTTGCGTGGTGGAGACGCCGGCCGACCAGGCGGCGCTGGAGCGCACCGGCGCTTACCGGGGCTTGTACTTTGTGCTGATGGGCAAGCTCAGCCCCTTGGACGGTGTTGGTCCGCATGACTTGGGCTTGCAAAAGCTGTTTGCGCGGGCATGTGACGGCATCGTGCAGGAGGTTATTTTGGCCACCAACTTCACCGCCGAGGGTGAGGCCACGGCGCATGTAATTGCCGAGGGACTCAAGGCCAAAGGCCTGCAGCCCACGCGCCTAGCGCGCGGCGTGCCGGTGGGTAGCGAACTCGAATACGTCGATTTGGGCACGATTGCCCACGCACTGGTCGATCGGCGCTGAACGCAGTCGGGCGTATGCCTAGCCTTAGGCTTTGGCGTGCGCAAGGTGTTTTGCTTTGTATTTGGCTTGCACCTGTCGCGTCTTGGTCGTGGGTTTGGATTTTGGGCTGGTGCCCGCTTTGGTGTTGCTGGCGTTCACCGAGACATAGATCACCACGGTTTGCCCAGGTTTGAATTTTGCGCCTACAGCGACCTTGTTCCACTGCGCAACATTGCCGACGGTGGTTTTGTATCGTTGTGCAACGCTTGCTACCGATTCGCTCTTGCTTGCACGCAGCGTCTTGCGTACGAGGACCATCTCTGGCGAGAAACTGACTTCGCCTTTGTCGGCCACCGATTCGGTGACGTCTTTTTGCAGGCCTGCGGCGCGCGGCACCAGCAAGGTGGATCCGGGTTTGATGAGCATGCGCGCCGGGATATTGTTGACCTCGCGAAGCTGTGACTCAGACATGCCAACCTGCTTTGCCGCATCGGCCACGCGCAAGGTGAAAGGCGCAACCCAGACCGTCCAGCTGGCCAGGCGTGGACCTTTGAAGCCTTGTAAATTACGCTCAAACACGTCCGCGTTGTCCCACGGCAGCAATATTTGAGGCGTGCCCGCTGCCATGATGACTGGTTTGTTAAGCGACGGATTGAGCGATCTGAAATCGTCGAGTGCAACCTCCGCCAATTTGGCGGCCAGCGCAACGTCGATATCGCGTTGCATGGTTACTGACTTGAAATAGGGGTGGTTGCCGATGACCGGTAGCTGAGCACCAAAGGACTCGGGCCGGGCGACGATGTTCTTGATGGCTTGGAGCTTGGGTACGTAGTACTGAGTCTCCAGGGGCATGGTCAGGCTGGTGTAGCCGGTGGGCAACTGCAGCCGTTCATTTTTTTGTATGGCGCGACCCACGCTGCCCTCGCCCCAGTTGTAGGCCGCCAAAGCCAAATGCCAGTCGCCAAAAAGCGCATACAGCTTTTGTAGGTAGTCCAGCGCAGCGCGGGTGGATGCCAGCACGTCGCGCCGATCGTCGCGAAACACGTTTTGTTTGAGTTCAAAGGTCTTGCCGGTGGCCGGCATGAACTGCCACATACCTGCCGCCTTGGCGCTCGATACGGCTTGTGGGTTAAATGCGCTTTCCACAAAGGGCAACAGGGCCAACTCCGTGGGCATATTGCGCAGTTCCAACTCTTCGACGATGTGAAACAGGTATTTGCGTGACCGGTCTGTCATGCGAAAAATATAGTCGGGCCGTGTGGCGTACCAGGTTTCCCGGTCCCGTACCAGGTTGCTTTCCAGGTCGGGCATGGCATAACCGCGGCGTATACGCTCCCACAAATCGGCTGTCGTAGCCAGACTGGTCACAGGCTGGGCGTTGGAGTCTTGCACCACCAGTGGTTGCAAATCGCCCGCCGTTTCGGCGGCATGCGCTGGCGCGAGCAGGAAGACCCAGCAGACCAGGCAGAAAAACCATTGGCATCGTGAAGGCGGTCGTATCAAAATTGGTTTTTCCAGGTTCTCAGGGTCGAAAAAACACCCTGTTGCAGGACGTTCTGGGCATCAAAACGCCGTGCGGAGGCCGCCACGGTGGGTTGTGAAATGCGCAAAAAGGGGTTGATCTCACGCTCAAGTGCCATGTTGGAAGGCAAAGTGGGTAGACCCTGGGCGCGCAGGCTTTGGCAATAGAGCTGGTGGTCCGCAAGCGCGGCATTGTCAGGTTCGACTTCGCGCGCGAAGCGCAGGTTGCTCAGGGTGTATTCGTGGGTGCAACAGACGCGGGTACTGTCCGGCAGCGCTGCCAGTGACTCCAGCGAAGCCTGCATTTGCGCAGCAGTGCCTTCAAACAAGCGCCCGCAGCCGCCGCTAAACAAGGTGTCGCCGCAAAACAGCAGGGGCAAGCCCTCAAACGCTGCGCAGTAATAGGCTATATGGCCCGCCGTATGGCCTGGTACATCCATGACAACAAAGGGGTGCCCCAATACGTCGACCGTGTCGTCCTGGGTTAAGCGATGGACAGGCTCAGGCAATGGCTCACGGGCCGGGCCATAAACCTGTGCGGCGGTGGCCGCGTGAAGTTGGGCCACGCCGCCCGTGTGGTCCGCATGGTGGTGGGTGACTAGAATGCCCCGTAGCTGCAAGCCAAGGGTTTCAAGTGCCTGAAAAACCGGAGCTGCGTCACCGGGATCAACCACCCATGCGTCTTGGCCGTTATGGACCATCCAAAGGTAATTGTCGGTAAAAGCGGTCAGCGGTAATAACGTCATGGATGAACAAATTATAGATTTGCAAGACTGGATTCAATCGCCACCAGGGCAGTACCTGTTGGATTGGGAATGTGCGCAAGTGGAGGACGCGGTGGCGGATATTTTTGGTTACCACGCCTTGCAATTGGGAATGGCTCCCCTGCGGGGTCTAGAGCATAACCGCATGCCCCACCGCTGGCTGGCGCAGCAACACATGGACCCGGCGCGCGCTGACCCAGGCACGTCAGCGTTGGCAATGGAGACCGGCGTTTCACTGGTGACCGATTATTCGGCGCTGCCTTTTGCCAGCGCGAGTCTGGACCTTGTGCTCTTACCCCACACGCTTGAACTCAGCTCTGACGCCCATGCCACCTTACGCGAAGTCGAGCGGGTTCTTGTTCCCGAGGGGCGGGTGGTTATTTGTGGTTTTAATCCCTTGGGCTTATGGGCTTTGCGCCAGGCCCGTTCGCAATTGTGGTACAGCCTGACAGGCGGGCGCTTTGGCGGCGCACCGTACCTGCCGCAGGCCGCTCAGTACCTGGGTTATTGGCGGCTGCGCGATTGGCTCAAGCTCTTGGGTTTTGAGGTGGAAGTTGCGCGGTTTGGGTGCTACGCGCCGGCGGTTCAAAGCCACACCTGGCTCACGCGGTTTGGCTGGCTGGAGCGACTGGGCGAGCGCTGGTGGCCGATTTTTGGTTCGGCCTATTTTTTAGTGGGCGTCAAGCGGGTTCACGGGGTGCGTTTAATGGGTTCGAATTGGCGCAAAACCACTGCGCGCTCTGGCCGCGCCGTGCCTGCGGCACAACGCGAGCAAAATCAGTTGCAGCAGGAGCATGGAAAGTGAACAAGGTCGTGATTTACACCGACGGCGCCTGCAAAGGCAACCCCGGCCCCGGTGGCTGGGGCGCACTTTTGCGATCCGAAGATGGCTCCGAGAAAGAACTGTGCGGAGGCGAACCGGGAACTACCAACAACCGGATGGAGATGATGGCGGTAATTGAGGCGCTGAGCGCACTCAAGCGCCCGTGCCAGGTCACACTGCATGTGGACAGCCAGTACGTATTGAAGGGCATTACAGAGTGGCTTCCCGGCTGGAAGGCCAAGGGTTGGCGTACCGCAGCCAAGCAACCGGTCAAAAACGTAGACCTTTGGCAACGGCTCGACGCCCTGGTGGCCGGTGGCGGACACACCATCGACTGGCGCTGGGTGCGTGGTCACAACGGAGACCCCGGTAATGAGCGTGCCGATGGGTTGGCCAACCGGGGCGTGGATTTGGGCCGTTTTTAAGGGCCTGTCGGTGCCGTAGCGCCTACATCACACCGGTGAATACCATCACGTCCAGCATGTCGCCCGGTGCGACATCGTCTTGGTCGTAGTGCAGTACCAGCAGACCGTTGGCCGTAACCATGGAGCTAAGCACGCCAGAGCCTTGTTGTCCGGTAATTTTGACGGTCAAAGCGCCGTGGCCGTCCGTTGCCACAACGGCGCGCTGGTATTCGGTGCGACCAGGTTTTTTCCGGATGGCTTCGAGGCTTCGGGCGCGCAGCATAGGGGGTTGGATGCTTTGCTCGTCAGCACGCGCGCCCATCATGCGCCACAGGGCAGGGCGCACAAAGGCTAAAAAGGTCACCATCACGGCTACCGGATTGCCGGGCAGGCCAAACAGCGGAACTTTTCCGATGCGCCCGACCGCCATGGGGCGACCGGGGCGCATTGCGATGCGCCAGAATGCCACCCCGCCTTCGCCAGGCGTGTCGCTTTGCGCGAGCTTGCGCATCATGGCTTTGGTGTGGTCGGCCTCGCCCACGCTAACGCCGCCGCTGGTGATGATGGCGTCGGCCTGGTCGGCAGTTGTGCGAAAGGCGGCCTCCAGGGCAGCGGGGTCGTCGGGCACCACGCCCATGTCGATGCATTCGATGCCCATGCGTTGCAGCAGGCCGTAGACGGTATAGCGGTTGCTGTCGTACACCGCGCCCTCGCGCGGCGCCTGGCCTAGGCTCAAAATTTCGTCACCGGTTGAGAAATACGCTACCCGCAAACGCGGGTACACGCACACCGTGGGCAGCCCCAGGCTGGCCAGAAGCCCCAGTGCGGCGGGCAGCAACACCGTTCCAGCCGCTAAGGCGGTGTTGCCTGCTTGCAGGTCCTCGCCTTTGAAGCGTCGGTTGTCTCCGCAGCGAACCGTTTTCGGTGCAATGGTGATGCCCGAGGGGCTGATCTGCACCAATTCTTGCGGCACCACGGTGTCCAATCCCGTGGGCATGATGGCTCCGGTCATGATCTTGACGCACTGGCCCGGGGCCACGTGCCCAGCGTATGCGGAACCGGCCAGCGCAGTTCCCACGACCGAAAGGTACAGGGACCTATCGGTTTGCAACTCCTGCCCGGCAAAGGCATAGCCGTCCATCGCGGAATTGTCATGTGCCGGTACGTTGATCGGGCTCACTACATCCTGTGAAAGCACCCGTCCGAAGGCCTGCATCAGGCCCAGAGCTTCGCTGCCCGCCAAAGGGGCCACCATCTGCGCCAAAAATGCGTTGACGGTGTGCGCTGGCAGGGCCTGGGGGTCGTAACCCTGCAGTTCAGCGGCGATTTGGTCTAAGGTTTTCATTTAGCCGCCGATGTAACTCATTTCCACGCGACGGGGGGTGGTTTCGCCATCAAAGGCGTGGGACGGCAGTGCGGCGCGCAGCAATGAATAGCGGTCGCTGCGCGCTTGCCAAATGCGTGCGATGGCTTCTAGTAGCTCGCGGTCCAGCGCGGGGCTGCGCACCAGCGCGCGCAGGTCATAGCCTTGGGTGGCGAAGAGGCACAGGTACAACTGCCCTTCAGTGGATAGCCGCGCGCGGTTGCAGTCCGCACAAAACGCCTGTGTGACGCTGCTGATAACGCCAATTTCACCTGCCTGGGTATCGTGGCGCCCATTGGCATCGACGTAGCCCCAGCGCTGCGCGGTTTCTCCGGGGGCTGCAGCTTCTAATGCGACCAAAGGAAATGCGCTTTGTAGCAGTGCCACAACGTCTGCCGAGGGCATCACCTCGTCCATGCGCCAGCCGTTGGTAGCCCCAACGTCCATGTATTCAATAAAGCGCAGAACGATGCCAGAGCCGCGAAAGTGCCGCGCCATGGGAATGATTTCATGGTCATTGGTGCCGCGCTTGACAACCATATTGACCTTGATCGGGCCCAGGCCTGCGGCCTGGGCCGCAGCAATGCCATCGAGTACGTCGCTCACTGGAAAATCCACGTCGTTCATCTTTTTGAAGATCGAGTCGTCGAGGCCGTCGAGGCTGACCGTGACCCGCTGCAGCCCTGCGTCCTTGAGCGTTTGCGCCTTGCGCGCCAGCAAAGAACCGTTGGTGGTCAAGGTGATATCCAGGGGCCTGCCCTCGAGGGTGCGCAATTGCGCCAATTGGGCGATCAACACCTCAATATTCTTGCGCAGCAAGGGTTCTCCCCCAGTGAGGCGAATTTTTTGTACACCCAAGGCGAGAAACTGGCGTGCGATCCGGGTGATCTCTTCAAAGCTGAGCAAAGAATGGTGCGGCAGGTAAGCGTAATCTTTGTCGAACACTTCCTTGGGCATGCAGTAGCTGCAGCGGAAATTGCAGCGATCGGTGACGCTGATACGCAAATCACGCAAAGGTCGTCCCCATGTGTCAGTGCGTTGCCCTTCCCAGGCGCCGGATATCGGAGCGGCGGGCACCGGCAGTGAGCGGGGGCGCTGGTCAATCACCGCGATGGTGCGATTTAGGGGTTTGGTGGTCATGGCCGCGATGGTGGTTGGGGGCGCAGCACATGCTGGCGACTCAAAGGCACTATTATGTTCTGTCAAGAACCACCGCAGACCTACCCACGCGCATGAAAACGTCCCGCCTCGCTGCTTGGGCTGCCCTCTGGGTTGGCCGGGTGAATGCCCTGGGTACTGCGTCAGGGCCAATCGGAGCCAATACACAGCCGTTGGACCGCTCTGGGGCCTATGCGCAAACGAACCTTGAAGCGCAAATCCAGCCAGACCGAGGCCAGGAAAAGCTGCTGCTGCAACTGGAGCTGGCTGAAAAAAGAGCCCAGTTTTGGTCCTCGGCGACCCATGATTTATGCCAGCCCGCGCAGGCCCTGGCGCTTTTCTTGGAGCGACTCAAGCGCTTACCCATGGATCCTCAGGTCACACCCGTTGTAGGCTACCTGGATTCGTCCATGCAGGACCTGACGCGGCTGGTGACGGAAATGCTTGAAGTCGCTCAACTTGACGCGGGTTCGGTCCGTGTCCATCGGGCACCGGTGGGAATTGACGGCGTGATCGAACGACTGGTAGCCCATTTGGCACCCATTGCGGCACACAAAAGACTTCGTTTGCGCTGGCGGACCCGTGGGCAATGGGTATGGACCGATGCTGCGTTGTTGGAGCGCATTCTGACGGTGCTTGGCGACAACGCCCTATCCTATACCCAACGCGGTGCCGTACTGGTGACTTGCCGCAACGTGGACCAGGGGCGCGCCGTACGCATAGCGGTGTATGACAGTGGAATCGGCATGGCTGCCAAGCAACAGGAGCATATTTTTGAGCCCTTTTCACGGGCCAGCAAAGGCCAGCGACCCCGGCCAGGCCTTGGTTTGTACCTGGCCCAGCGCTTGGCGCAGTTGTTGGGGAGTAGCTTGGTCGTTCGCTCCACTTTGGGCCGGGGGTCGTGTTTTTCCGTCACGCTGCCTTGCGCAGCGGCATCCGAAACCAGTCAAGCGTCTCTTAGCCCGGACGGGCTGAACTTGCTGACATTGAAGGGGATGCGCATTGCGTTAATCGGACAAGACCAGGTACAGCGCGCTCGCGTCGCCGACTTATTGGAATCATGGGGTTGCACGATATGGCGCGATAACCGTGACGGCGCTGGTGCTGGCGACTTGCCAGACGGCCCAGCCGTGCCGCAGGCTATTGTCTGCGTAGACGCCGGTGGCGGGGTCGAAGGGTCTGGTTTCAAGTCTGTAGCGGAACTGTTCCTCATGCATGCCACGATTCCAGCGTGCATGGCTGTGGACGATAGGTCCACAGCATGGGCAACCGAAGCCCTGGAGATGGGTTTTGTGTTGCTGGATTCACCTCTGCAAGCGGCCCCCTTGCGCGCATTTTTGCGACGTTCGCTCAAGGTCTGAAAGCGGGCCCCGACTGTTCGGCCCTTAGGAAGGCGCGCTGCTGCTGTAGGCGTAATCGGCAGCGGCCACAGCGGCCTGGGTGCGATTTTCGACACTGAAATACCGCAGTATGGCGCTGACGTGGGTTTTGACCGTTTCTTCCGATAGGTCGAGTTCAGCGGCAATCTCGCGGTTGGACTGTCCATTCATGATGCCACGCAGCACCTGCTCCTGGCGCCGCGAAAGCGAGGGCGCAGCCCCAGAGACACCCGATTTTCCTGACCCATGCACGGCGCGCAGTTCCTGGGGGATATAGATTTCACCCTGTAGCACCTGTTCTATGGCCGACAGGAGTTCTTGCGTGTCTCCCGATTTGGTGACGAAGCCAGCGGCACCGGCGTTGAGCGCCTGTTGAATGATTTGCACCGTGGTCGATCCGGAAATCATCAGCACCACCAGCGAGGGCTGAATCTTCCCCAATTGGCGCAATACCTCAAGCCCGGTCATATCGGGTAGGTGGTAGTCCAGCAAAACGAGGTCGATATTGCGATGGGGCAGCAACAAGGCGATGGCGTCCGCACCCGTTGCCGCGTGCAGCAGGGTGAGCTGCGGATAGATACCCGCGAGCACCTGTGCCAGGCCTTCTCTGACCAGTGCGTGGTCATCAACGACGAGTATTTTCAAAACAAGGCCC
>CAIYQF010000188.1 GCA_903928325.1 uncultured beta proteobacterium
CGATCTACGATGGGGCTCCCGACATCTATTTGCCCCCCAACGAGATGCGTGCGGTGCTGCACAAAGACCGCGTCAAGGCGCGCATCGTGCGCAGCGACCGCAAGGGGCGACCCGAGGGCCGTGTTGTTGAAATTTTGGAGCGGTCCCAGCAACCCATTATTGGTCGCCTGCTGCAAGAAAGCGGCGTATGGCTGGTGGCTCCCGAGGACAAGCGGTACGGACAAGACATTTTGATCCCGCGCGGCGCCACGGGCAATGCCAAAACCGGGCAGGTGGTGGTGGTCGAACTGGTGGAGCCGCCGGCCCTGTTTGGCCAACCGGTGGGCCGTGTCAAAGAAGTCCTGGGCGAGGTGGACGACCCCGGAATGGAAATTGAAATCGCGGTGCGCAAATACAGCGTGCCCTACGAATTTTCGGTGGCCTGCTCGGCCTTGTCCAAGACCCTACCCGACGCGGTGCGGCCCCAAGACCACGCGCACCGGGTGGACCTGACCGACATTCCCCTGGTCACGATTGATGGCGAAGACGCACGCGATTTTGACGATGCGGTGTACTGCGAGCCCGCCAGCCAAGGGCGCGGCAAGTCAGCGGTTAAGGGCTGGCGCCTGCTGGTAGCCATTGCCGACGTGAGCCACTATGTGGAAAACGGATCGGCCATCGACATCGACGCCTACGACCGTGCTACCAGCGTTTACTTTCCGCGCCGGGTGATTCCCATGCTGCCCGAAAAACTCTCCAACGGCCTGTGTTCCTTAAAGCCTGAGGTGGAACGCCTGTGCATGGTGTGTGACATGTTTGTCACCCAGGACGGTGAGGTAACGGCGTACCAGTTTTACCCTGCGGTGATGTGGAGCCACGCCCGTTTTACCTACACCGAGGTGGCGGCGATATTGGGCAACACACGCGGACCGGAGGCGCAAAAACGCAAGGCGAGGGTGGGCGACTTGCTGAATTTGCACGGTGTGTACGAGTCGCTGCTCAAGTCGCGCCAGCGCCGTGGCGCGGTGGACTTTGAAACCACCGAGACGCAAATCGTCTGCGATGAAACCGGGCGCATCGAAAAAATCATCCCCCGCACCCGCAACGTAGCGCACAAGCTGATTGAAGAAGCGATGCTGGCGGCCAATGTGTGCAGCGCGGACTTTATTGCGCAGAGCAAGCACGCGGGGCTGTTTCGGGTGCACGAAGGCCCCACTGCGGAGAAAGTGGAGGCGCTTCGGGCCTACCTCAAGGCCATGGGCATTGGACTCAACGTCAGCGACACGCCCAAGCCGGGCGAGTTTCAGGCGATTGCCAACGCCACCAAAGACCGGCCGGATGCGGCGCAAATTCACTCCATGCTGCTGCGCTCCATGCAGCAGGCAATCTACACGCCCGGCAACAACGGCCACTTTGGCCTGGCATTTGACGCGTATACGCACTTCACCAGCCCTATCCGGCGCTATCCCGACTTGCTGGTGCACCGGGTGATCAAGGCGGTGCTGGCCAACGCCAAATACCATTTGCCAGTGCTGCCGATTCCGGGCGAGGCGCACGCCAAGCTGGCCCGCCGCCTGGAAAAAGGCAAGGCCGCCAAGGCGCAAGAGCCGGGCGCCAAGCCCAAAAAAGCCAGCGCCGAGAACCTGGCCTGGGAGGCCGCCGGCCTGCATTGCAGCGCCAACGAGCGCCGCGCCGACGAGGCCAGCCGCGACGTGGAAGCCTGGCTCAAATGCAAGTACATGTACGAGC
>CAIYQF010000189.1 GCA_903928325.1 uncultured beta proteobacterium
GAAAGTCGACCTTCATCACCGCCGTTTCGAACGCTCGCCCACGCATTGCAGATTATCCCTTCACCACCCTGCACCCCAATCTAGGCGTGGTGCGTGTAGGGCCGGAGCAGAGTTTCGTGGTGGCTGATTTGCCTGGTTTGATCGAAGGCGCCTCGGAGGGTGCGGGCCTGGGGCACTTGTTTTTGCGCCACTTGCAGCGCACCCGCTTGCTCTTGCACATTGTGGACGTGGCACCGTTTGACGAGGGCGTGGACACCGTGGCGCAGGCCAAGGCGATTGTCAACGAGCTCAAGAAATACGATGAAGGCCTGTACAAGAAGCCGCGCTGGTTGGTCCTCAACAAGCTCGACATGGTGGCCTCGGAAGACCGTGCTGCGTTAATCAAGGACTTTGTCAAGCGCTTCAAGTTCAAGGGCCCGGTGTTTGAGATCTCGGCGCTGACCCGCGAGGGCTGCGAACCGCTGGTCAAGGAAATTTACAAGCACGTCAAAGCGCAACAGGCGGCTGAACAGCCTTTCGTGGAAGTCGATCCGCGCTTTTTGAACACGCCTGACGCCGCACCCGCCACCGAAGACGGCGCCCCCGAATAAGCGCTCGTTCCGGTACGCACGCCCTGGGCGCTCTTTTGCCATTCCGTTTATCCGCTTTATGACGCACAAGCCACCTTCAACCGTACTGCGCGACGCCAAACGCGTGGTCGTCAAAGTCGGCTCCAGCCTGGTCACCAACGAGGGCCGGGGCCTGGACGAAGCCGCGATTGGCGAGTGGTGCCGCCAGATGGCGCAGCTGGTACGCGGCGGCGTGGAGATCATCATGGTCTCCAGCGGTGCGATTGCAGAGGGCATGAAGCGCCTGGGCTGGGTTACCCGCCCGCATGCCATCCATGAGCTGCAAGCCGCAGCCGCCGTCGGCCAGATGGGCCTGGCGCAGATGTACGAGACCAAGTTGCGCGAAAGCGGCCTGGGCAGTGCGCAGGTGTTGCTCACGCACGCCGACCTGGCCGACCGCGAGCGTTATCTGAACGCCCGCTCCACGCTCCTGACACTGCTCAAGCTCGGCGTGGTGCCGGTGATCAACGAGAACGATACGGTGGTCAACGATGAGATCAAGTTTGGCGACAACGACACCCTGGGTGCGCTGGTAGCCAATCTGGTGGAGGCCGACGCGCTGGTCATTCTGACCGACCAAAAAGGCCTGTTCACCGCCGATCCGCGCAAAGACGCCAACGCCCGCTTCGTAGACCAAGCGCAGGCCGGCGACCCGGCGCTCGAAGTGATGGCGGGTGGCGCGGGCAGCAGCCTGGGCCGTGGCGGCATGATCACCAAAATATTGGCGGCCAAACGTGCGGCGGGCTCAGGCGCCTCCACCGTGATCGCCTGGGGCCGTGAGCCCGACGCCCTGATTCGCCTGAGCCGGGGCGAGGCGATTGGCACCCTGCTGGTAGCACCCACGCAAAAAACCCAGGCGCGCAAGCAGTGGATGGCCGACCACCTGCAAATGCGCGGCGCCGTGGTGGTCGACGCGGGTGCGGCGGCCAAGGTGCGCGACGAGGGCAAAAGCCTGTTGCCCATCGGTATGGTGCAGGTGGAGGGCGACTTTTCGCGTGGCGACGTGATCGGTGTGCGGGACCCCAGCGGTTTGGAGATTGCGCGCGGCCTGGCGAATTATTCGAGCGCCGAGGCGCGCTTGTTATGCCGCAAGCCATCGTCCGAATTCGAGGCCTTGCTGGGCTACGCCGCCGAGCCCGAGATGCTGCACCGCGACAACCTGGTGCTGATGCGTTAAAACCCAGCGTTTCGCTAGGAAGTGGGGGGCAATTCCGGACCAGAAGATGCCTGCTGCGCCGCCACATCCATGGCATGCGCGTTGTCCACGGCTGTTTGACCACGAAACCCGGACGGCTGAAAGCGCGCTCGCGCGTCCACGCGCGGCAAGTAGCGCGACAGCTCGGTCAGCGCCATCTCGTACACACCGCGTTTGAAATCAACCACCGCGTCCAGCGGCACCCAGTAGTCGTTCCAGCGCCAGGCGTCAAACTCTGGGTGTTCGGTCGCACGCAGGTTCAGGTGCCAGTCAAAGCCGGTGAGTTGGAGCAAAAACCAAATCTGTTTTTGCCCCTTGTAGTGGCCGCGCGCATCGCGGCGGATGTAGCGGTCCGGCACCTCGTAGCGCAACCAGTCTCGGGTTCGGGCGACGATTGCAACGTGCTCCGGCTGGAGCCCCACTTCTTCGTGCAGTTCGCGGAACATGGCTTGCTCGGGGGTTTCTCCCCGATCAATGCCACCCTGCGGAAACTGCCACGAGTGGGTGCGAATGCGCTTGCCCCAAAATACCTGATTTCGCTGGTTGAGCAGGACGATGCCGACGTTGGGCCGAAAGCCGTCCCGGTCAAGCATAATCAAACCCCAATTTTTAAACTTCGCCCATTATGCAC
>CAIYQF010000190.1 GCA_903928325.1 uncultured beta proteobacterium
GAATTGCGCTTCATGATGGAGGTGATCTCGACTGCGGCTGTGCCTTCATCCTTCATGCGTCCGAGGCGCAGGCAACTCTGGAGGGCAAGCGTGATTTCGGTTTGCATGTCGGCCAGCTTTTTCTGGATCAGCTGGTTGGCGGCCAGGGGGCGGCCAAATTGTTTGCGGTCCAGCGTGTACTGGCGCGCGCGCAGCCAGCAGTCTTCGGCCGCGCCCAGCGCGCCCCAGGCGATGCCATAGCGTGCGCTGTTCAAGCAAGTGAAGGGGCCTTTGAGGCCGCGCACCTCGGGGAAGGCGTTTTCTTCCGGGCAAAACACGCCGTCCATCACGATTTCACCGGTAATGCTGGCGCGCAAGCCCACCTTGCCGTGTATGGCCGGGGCGCTCAGGCCGACCATACCCTTTTCGAGCACAAAGCCGCGGATCGCACCTACGGCGCCGCTTTCGCTCACTTCCTTGGCCCAAACCACAAACACGTCGGCAATCGGGCTGTTGCTGATCCACATCTTGGAGCCGCTGAGCTTGTAGCCACCTGGCACTTTGAGCGCGCGGGTGACCATGCTTTGCGGGTCGGAGCCGTGGTCGGGCTCGGTCAAGCCAAAGCAGCCGATCCACTGGCCCGTGGCCAGCTTTGGCAGGTATTTTTGGCGTTGCGGCTCGGTACCAAACTCAAAAATCGGCACCATCACCAGCGAGCTTTGCACGCTCATCATGGAGCGGTAGCCGCTGTCGACGCGTTCCACCTCGCGCGCAATCAGGCCGTAGGCGACGTAGTTAAGTGCAGGACCGCCATAGGCCTCGGGGATGGTGGGGCCCAGCAGGCCCAATTCGCCCATTTCCCGAAAAATAGCCACGTCCGTCGTGCCCTCGCGAAATGCCTGGGTCACGCGGGGCAGCAAGCGGTCTTGGCAGTAGGCGGCGGCGGCGTCGCGCACCATGCGCTCGTCATCGCTGAGCTGCGTGTCCAGCAAAAAAGGGTCTTGCCAATTGAAAGCGGCGTGGGCCATGGGGGAGGTCTCCAAAACGGGGGGCGGTCAAAAGCGCCAATGGTAGCCTCTGGGCACAGGGCACCACACACCGCCGGGCGATGTGGGCCGTCGTGCGCGGGTCGGGCAGCGCGCGTGGCTTACAGCGGTGTGCTTAAGCTTAGACCGACGGTCCAGTTTTGGGGCAGGCCAGGCTCGTAAAACTGGGAGCTGGACTGGTTTACGATGACCGAGCCCACGTAGCGCTCGTCAGCCACGTTGTTCACCCTGCCATATAGCGTTACGGTGGTCTTGTTCAGCACCCAGCGCTGGCTGGCGCTGAGGTTGATCACGGTACGGCCATCGGCCGAAGCGGTGTTGAGGTCGTCGGCGTAAATGCGTCCGGTCTGGACCAGCTCTACCGCCACACGTGCGCCTGGTGTGGCTTGGCCCTTGGCCGCGTTCGCGGGCTCGCTGGTCCAGGCCAGCTCTGCGAATACCGACGTAGCCGGAATGCCGGGAATCTTGCTGCCTGCGGGCACCTGGCTTACAGAGCCGCACAGCGCGGTAACCGCGCACTTGAAGGCCTGTGAATACTGGGCATCGATTGCCGATGCAGACAAGCTCGCTGCAATGTGCGGGCTAACGAGCACGCTGCTGGCCAGCTCCCACCCGGTGCGCGAGGTGCCCGGTGCATTGCCATAGGCGCTGGAGCCGGAGTTTTGCACGACGATGATCTCGTCGGTGGAGTCGATCTGGAACACGGAAAAGTCCAGTCGCGACACGCGGTTTGGCACCCATTTGCTGCCGATTTCATAGTGGCGGCTGCTGGCTGCGTTAAGTAAGGGGTTGAAAACGGCCTTGGGCGCGCTGGTAGTGGTTTTTGTATAGGCCATTTCTGCCAGGGTGGGCGTCTCAAAGCCTTGGCCATAGTTGGCGTACAGGTTGATGTGCTGGTTGGCGTAGTAGGTCAGGCCCAGCACCGGGTTGGCCGAGCGGTAGCTGACATTGCCCGAGCCGTCTGGGTTGCTGCTGGTGACCAGGTAGTCATCGCTCACAAATCGCACGGTGCTATAGCGCAGACCCCCGACGAGGGAGACTTCGTCGGACACGTGGGCGCTTCCTTGTACGAAAAAGTCGCTGTTCTCGGCCTGGTTGTCCTCGCTGCGGGTGAGGCTGCCCGATTTTTGGCCATTGACGCTTGCGCCGCCCTCACGGTACTCGCGTGAACGGTCAAACTCGTAGCCGCTGGCCCACTCCACGGGCATGTCGCCCCAATGCGATTTTTCGTTGTATTGCAGGCCCAGACCGTAGTAGCGGCGGTTGAGCCCAATCCACGCCGCAGTGCTTTGGTATTGCAGGTTGTCCCGTGTGCCGTAGTACGCCCGGGTGGTAAACGAGCGGTCCTGGTCCACTGTGTAGGTGGCAGAGCCGCCGAGCTGGTTTTGCAAAACAATTTTGCGCGCCATGGTCGTCACCGCGCTGCTGCCAGCTGCTGCCGGGTTGGTCAACTGGGCGCGGGTCAGGCCCAGCGGGTCTTGTGCCAGGGGCATATCAAACTGGTTGAACACCAGGTTCACGTGCGTCTGCTCGTTGGTGTTGAAGTCCATCTTGCCGTTGAACTGCTTGCGCTCGGTACGGCTGTTGTCGCGGTAGCCGTCAACCGTGAAGGTGCTGTAGTCGGCCACGATGCCATAGTCTCCGACGGTATCGCCCCATTGGTAGTCGCTGCGGTGCATGCCATAGGAGCCCACGAAAAGCTGGTGGCCCAGCGTGGGCTCTTTGGGCGCGGCACTGGTAAAGGCCTGAATCACTCCGCCTGATGAGTTGCCGTACAGCAGCGCCATGGGTCCGCGTAAGACCTCCATGCGATCGGTCGAGGTCAGGCTCACCGACGAGCCCTGGCCCTGCCCGTCCGGGGTGGTGGCTGGAATGCCGTCAATCAACAGGCGGACGCCGCGAATGCCAAATGCCGATCGCGCGCCAAAGCCACGAATGGAAATCTGCAAATCCTGCGCGTAGTTGCTGCGGTCCAGGATGGTCAGGCCCGGCACCCGGCTCAATGACTCGGACAAATTGACCTGCGGCCCTCCGTTTTGGATGGCGTTGCGGTCCACCGACTGGATGGCTGCTGGGGTGTCAAAACTGCGTGCTTGCGCCCGCGAGGCGCTGACCACGACCTCGTCGAGTGTTTGCGCAAAGCTCGGTGCCAGTAAACCAGCAAAAAAGGCAAGGGCTGCTGCTTGGGGGGTGCGCTGGAATGTTGGGAACATGGGGAAAAAAAAGGATGAAAAAAGAACACTTAGCGCTACAATAATAGTCTGAGCGCGAACCCTAAAGTACCATTTTTTTGGCCGCACATTGAAAATTTCTGGTCGGGAAAATATTTCAATCAAGCGGTGAATTAATAGTCCCAGATTTACCCAATTTCCAAGGGTTTACACCATGTGGACGAACAAATTTAACGCATTAAAGTCGCAACCAAGCGCTGCCTGCATGGTCGTTCATTCGGGGTTTGGTGCTGTCAGGGTACTGCTGGTTTGTGGGCCCGGCTATTTTTACGGAGACGATATGACAGCAAAATTTGGAACTGTAATTAAACGCAGTGCAACCGCCTTGGCCATCGGTCTGGCATTCTCATTCTCCAGCACCGGCTTTGCCGCAGGTGACGAGGCCAACTTGGAAAAGCTCGGCTCGTTCAAAAAGACCGATACGCCACCGCCCAAGCGCATTCCCCAAGGTGGAAAGTACGCTGATAACTTGACAAAAATGCTCAAGGAAATCAAGTTGCCTGACGGTTTCAAGATTGAGCTGTTTGCCACCGTGCCTGATGCGCGTGGTATCGCAGTGAGTCGCAACACAGCAGCTGTTTGGGTCGGCACCCGCAAGAACAATGTGTATTTCGCCAACGACCGCGATATGAGTAACGTGGCCACGACCGTGGAAGACTTCAGCCCGAGCGTTAAATTTGACATCCCCGCGGGCGTTTGCTACACGCCTGATGGTTTCATGTACGTGGTTGAGCGCAATCGCGTGATGATGTTCCCGGCCGTTGAGTATTTCACCGAAGGTTCTGACACCGTGGCCATCGCCGTGGTTAAACAAGGCGACCTGATTCCAGCCGAAGAGGAGTCGTACAACCATACCGCCCGTGCTTGCGCTATCGGACCTGACAACCGCCTGTACATCACGATGGGTCAGCCCTTTAACGTGACGCCACCTGAAAAAGTGGATATGTACCGTAAGGTCGGTATTGGCGCGATCCTGAGCTTTAACCGTGATGGTGGAGACCGCCAAGTGGTGGCCACCGGCGTGCGCAACTCTTCTGGTTTGGCTTTTAACCCCAAAGACGGCAGCCTGTGGTTTACCGACAACCAGGTTGACGGCATGGGTGACGAAACGCCTCCTGGCGAGCTGAACAAGATCCCTGCTGTCAATGGCAAGCTGCAAACGGGCGGTTGGTATGGATTCCCTTACTACGGTGGCGGTAACGTCCGCACCGACGATTACAAGGACAAGCAAATTCCTAAAGAGTTGGCAGACAAATACGTCAAGCCACAAGTGGAAATGGTGGCCCACGCTGCTGATTTGGGCATGATGTTCTACACGGGTAACCAGTTCCCCGCCAAGTACAAAAACGCCATCTTCAGCGCACAGCACGGCTCCTGGAATGCGGTCAAGCCCCGTGGCGCCCGCATCATGGTGACCTACTTGGACGACAAGGGCAATGCGGCCAAAACCGAGCCTTTTGCTGAAGGTTGGATGAATGCTGACGGCGTTTACCTGGGCCGCCCAGTGGACGTGAAGCAGTACCATGATGGCTCTATCTTGGTGTCCGACGACAAGGCGGGTGCGGTGTACCGTATCTCCTACAACAAGTAAGCTGTAGTTTGTAGCAGCGGGCTGGACCGGCGGTTCAGCCCGTTTTTTTTGCAATATTCAAAAAGCGCGTGTGCCCCCATGAGATTTATTCCAGTCACCTTTTTGCTTGCACTTTTGTCAAGCGCGCTCATTGCGCCCGCCAGCGCGGGCGATGTCAATGCAGGCCGTGCACGTGCCGCGCAATGCTCGGTCTGCCATGGGGCAAACGGTATTTCTACCCTGGCTGAAGCACCCAATCTGGCTGGTCAATCCGGTGTCTATCTGCGCGAACAACTTCGCAATTACCGCAGCGGTAAACGCAATAGCGAGGTCATGGGCATTTTGGCCAAGCACCTGACCGACACCGAAATTGACGACCTCGCGGCCTGGTTCTCGGCCATCGAGGTCGAGGCGAAATTACCTAAATAGGGTCGTTCACCTGGCCTTGGCAGGTGAGTCGCCGCCCCCAGAGCCTGCTGGCAACTTGGAGTCGGGAGGTTCGTGATAGCCTCCCACGTCTAGCAATCTTGCTTGCCACAACGACCAGGCCTTCTATGTCCCCTGCTTTTCCATACACGGGTGCCCGCGCCACGTGCTTAGCTGTTTGGCTCGTCTCCGTTTTGTGCACACTGTGGGGTGGCTCTGCCTTGGCGCAGGAGTCGGCGGCAGGTTTGCCCTTGTGGGAGATAGGTGGGTTTGCCGGCTCTTTGTCCGCCCCGGCCTACCCGGCGTCTGCTGAGCGATTCACCCGCAACCTGGCTTTACCCTATGTGATTTACCGTGGCGACGTTTTGCGCGCTGACCGCGAAGGCGTGGGCGCGCGCTTGCAGCTGGCGCCGGGCTATGAGCTCGACTTTGGTGCCAGCGGATCGTTTGCGGCCAGTTCGGCCGATATTGCTGCGCGCCAGGATATGCCCGACTTGGGCACCTTGGTGGAGGTGGGTCCGCGTTTAAAGATCACTTTGGCGCGACCGGGGCCCGGCATGCGCGTGGGGCTGGACTTGCCAGTACGCGCGGTGGTCGAGATCCGTGGCGGCCTGCACAGCCAAGGGTTGGTGTTTGAACCCTCGCTGGTGCTCGAAGCCAGTGATGTGGGGGCCGGGTGGAGTCTGGCTGCCAAAGGCGGTTTGGTCTGGGGCGACCAGCAAATCAACCAGTATTTTTACGGCGTGCCGCTGGCCTATGCCACCCAGTTGCGGCCTTACTTTGAAGCCCAGTCTGGCCTGATCAGTGCGCGCATTAGCTTAAGTGCCAGCCATAACCTAAGCCCCGATGTGCGCTTTTTTGGCTACGCACGCCTGGACCAATACGGTCTGGGCAGCAACACCAACAGTCCCTTGGCGCTGCAAACGTCCGGCCCGACCTTGGGCGTTGGCATGACGTGGACGCTGGGGCGCTCGGAGACCCGGGTAGGCAACTAAGAGTACCTAGCGGATCGGGGCACTGGGCTCATGTTTGCCAAACCGCAGCGGCACCACGTCCTGGGCAATCAACACGCCCAGGCCCACCACAGCGGCGGCTGCGGCCTGCGTCCAGTCCCAGGCGCCGCCCAGGGCGAACAACATCAGCATGACGTAAAACGGCGTGGCGTTGATGTGCAGCGACGACAGGGCGATGCCCAGGCTGCCAATGGACATGATCCACAGCACCTGGCTGATGGCCAGGCCGCCGATGGAAAATACCGCCAGTGCGCCCAGTTCTTTGGCGCCGAGCACGCTCCAGTCAGGCCCGGCGCCGCCCAATAGGGCGTTGACCCCTGCGGCCACACCAGTGGCCAGGGCTGCGCCGCTGAGCGTGACGGTGGTGCGCCCCAAGGGCGTGAGTGTGGGGAAGGACGTAACCGTCATGCGCGAGCCCAGCGTGTAGAGCATGATGGAGCCAAAGCACAGCAGCGCGCCCACACCCAAGCCCAAACCCTGGCCCGCGCCGCCCAGCGCCATCATGCCGCCGCCCAGGCTTAGCAACACGCCCAGCACCAGCGCAAGCGTCACTTTGCGCCCGTCGAGCACCACTTCAATGGCAATGCCGACCACCGGCATGGCCGCCGAAATCACGGCCACAGTCACCATGTTGGTGCGGGCCTGGCCCAGCACCAACATAAAGGCGCCTACGCCAATGCCCCCGCCGCCCACCAGCACGCCCTTACCCCAGTGCGCCGCGCGCAGCACAGCGGCGCCCTCCCGCCACCACCACAGGGGTAGCAAGCAGGCCGCGGCCATGGCCATGCGCGCAGCGGTCAGCGGCAGTGCGGGCACCGGGCCGATCAGCAGGTTGGCCGCTGGCAGCCCCACCGCCCATATCAGCATGGACAGCATGCACAAGACGTTGGCCAGCGCCAGCTTGGGTGGCGTGCGCAAGTCAGTCCCCGACTAGCGGGTGTGCTGGGCTCATCTTGGTCAGAGCAGTGGCCACAAGCCCGCAGCCCGTCCGGTATTGCCAATACGCCAGGTCGTCACCTTTTGCAGCAGCAGGGGCAGTCGCAACAGGCGTTTGTCGCGCGACACCAGGGCGCTGAAGCGGCGCTCGGTGCCCAGCAGCAGCGCCAGGTCGTCAAGCCTGTTGAGGCGCCACGATCCGCCCTGCCCGCGCACGCCTACGTCCACGCCCAGCCATTCGTCACCGGCGGCAAAGCCTGCGTTTTCAGCCACGCCGCCGCGCAGCACGGCTTTGACCAATACCGTTCCATTGTCGTGCGCCACGCGCACGCCCAGGCGCTGGGCCATCGGCGCAGGCTCTTCGTGCACTTGCAGGTATTGGGCCTGTAGAAGGGTTTTGAGCGGCAGTTCGCGGGTGCTGTGCACCCAGGCTTTGATTTCTTTGGCCCAGCTGCGCCCGGTTTGCGCTTGCAAGACGGCCAGCAGGTCGGCCTCGGCCATGGGGCCGCCGGCGCAGCGTTGCCACAGGCCGCGCATGATGGTGTCTAGCGTGACAGTGGCTGGCGTGGGGGTGTCGGGGGCAAAGGCCTGTAGGGTTGTGGTGCCATGGACGCGCAGGCTCAAGTCCAGGCACAGGGCCACCAGCGCGCCTTGGGTGTAGTAGCTCACCGTGGCGTTGGGGGTGTTTTCGTCTTGGCGGTAGTACTTCACCCAGGCGTCAAAGCTGGCCTGGGCTACGGTTTGTACCGCGCGCCCGGGGGTTTGCAGTACCTGGTTGGCGGTCTTGGTGAGCAGTTTGAAGTAGACCGCGTCGTCAATCAGTCCCGCGCGGCGCAGCAGCAGGTCGTCGTAGTAGCTGGTAAAGCCTTCAAAAAACCACAGGAGCTCGGTGTAGTTTTCTTGGGCGTAGTCGTAGCGCGCAAATTCGGCCGGGCGCAGGCGCTTGACGTTCCAGGTGTGGAAGTATTCGTGGCTGATCAGGCCCAAGAGCGTGGTGTAGCCCTCGCTGGTTTTGGCGTCCTCCAAGCGCGGCAAGTCGCGCCGGGCGGCGATCAGCGCAGTGGAGTTGCGGTGCTCCAGCCCGCCGTAGCTATCGTCCACGGCGTTGAGCAGGAAGACGTAGTTCTCAAACGGCGCTTGGTCGGCCAGTTGCATGGCTTGCGTGTCGCCTTCAGCGTGCCAAAAGCGCAACTGGGTTTCGCAGATTTTTTGCGTATCGCGCAGCAAGCGCGCGCCGTCAAACGAGGGCAAGGCGCCGGCCACTACCAGGCGGTGCTGCACGCCGCAGGCGGTAAACGTGCCGCTCCAGAAAGCACCCATTTCGACCGGGCAGTCGGCCAGTTCGTCGTAGTGGGCGGCTTGGTAGTTGCCAAAGCCGTTTTTGTCCACTTCCACGGCGGTCAGGCCGGTGGCCACGTTCCAATCGGCCATGCCGGGGTGGCGCACCAGGTCCAGCGCATGGGGCTGGTCGGTCGCGCCCTCGGCCATCAGGCACAGGCTGGTGGCGTTAAAAAAGCCGCGCGCCGTGTCCAGCCAGGCGGTGCGTACCGAGTTGTCCAGCGCATAGACCTCGTATTGCACTTGCAGGGGCTGGGCGCTGTCGCAAGCCACCTGCCAGGTGGCTTTGTCGGTTTGCGTGATGACCAGGCTGCGGCCCGTCTGGCGGCATTGCAGGTGCTGAAGGTGCTTGGAAAACTCGCGCACCATGTAGCTGCCCGGAATCCACACCGGCAAACGCAGGGCTTGCAGTGCGGCGGGCTGGGCGATGGTCATGGTCACCCGCCACAGGTGGGCGTGCAGAGTGGCTGCTTCGACGTGGTAGTGCACCGCCCACGGTGCGGCGTGGCGCGCGCGCATTAGCCCTTGGTGGCTTCGGCCAGCATGTGTTCTATCTTTTTGTTGTCCACCGCACCGGGCACGCGGGCTCCGTTGGTAAACAACAAGGTCGGCGTGCCGGTGATCTTGTGCTTGTGGCCCACCTCGACATTACGTGACAGGGCGCTGGTGTCGCACTGGGCGGCCGCGGCGGGCGCCGCCTGGTCGCGCAGCATCCAGTCTTGCCAGGCCAGGGCACGGTCTTTGGCGCACCACACGGCCTTGGATTTTTCGGTCGAGTCGGCGCCCAGGATGGGGTACAAAAACAGGTAAATGGTGACGTTGTCCACCTTCTGCAGATCGCGCTCAAAGCGCTTGCAGTAGCCACAGTTGGGGTCTTCAAACACGGCCATCTTGCGTTCGCCGTTGCCGCGAACGATGGTGAACGCGTCTTTAAACGGCAGCGCATCAAACTGGATGGCGGTGAGTTTTTCCACCCGCTCATCGGTCAGGTTGCGCCGGTTGCGGGTGTCTATCAGGCTGCCGTCGATGAGGTAGTTGCCCTGCGCGTCGGTGTAGTAAATCTCTGTGCCGTTGACGCGCAGTTCAAAGATTCCGGGCATATCGGTCTTGCGCACCTCGTCAATCGCCTTGAGCTGAGGCAGGCGTGCGGCGATGTTTTTGCGGATGGTGGTTTCTTGCGCTAACACGCCTAGGGCCAGCGTGGTCAGCAGGGCAAGAAGCAGGGTTTGGAGGGTGCGTTGCATGGAAAGGGGTGGGCAAAGGAAGTGGTTTACAGGATGCTTATCACAGACCACGCGTACCCATGGCGCGCTGCGTGACCCAGGCTTTGAGCGGGCCACTGCGCTCGAACGCGCGCATGCCGATGTTGCGCAGGCTGCGCGCCCAGGCGCCGTTGCGCGAGAAAAGCCGTTGCAGCGCGTCGCCTGCGCCGCCGATCAGGGCCAGTTCGGCCTTGCGCGCACGCTCGTAGGCGCGCAGCAGGCGCAGGTCGCCCACGCTGCGCCAGTAGGGCCGCGCCTCCAGCACGCAGGCGAGTTCGGCCACGTCGCCCAGGCCCAGGTTCAGGCCTTGGCCGGCCAGTGGGTGCACGGTGTGCGCGGCGTCACCGGCGAGCACCCAGGCGCCTAGCGTGCTTGTGCCGCACCAATGCGCGGCCTGGGCGTGTTGCAAGGGCCAGATATGGCGCTCGCTGGCCAGCGCCACAGCGCCCAAGGCGTCTTGACTAGCGGCTTGCAGCGCGAGGCAAAAGTCTTCATCCGTAGCCGCTTGCAGGGCCTGCGCGCGCTCGGGAGCAAGAGACCACACCATCGCGCAACGCCGACCGTGTGGGCCGTCCAGCGGCAACAAGGCCGCAATTTCGCCCTGTCCCTCGGCTTGGGCAAACCACTGGCGAGCCACCTGCCCGTGGGGCAAGGCGCAGTCCACACGGGCGGCCAGTGCCCATTGCTGATACGGGGTGGCTACAAACTCCACGCCAAATTCTTCGCGCGTGCGGCTGGCCTTGCCCTCGCACACCACGGTCAGCGGCGCCGCCAGCGGGGCGTCCACCCTCTCGATTAGGCTTTGGAAGCCAATGGCAGCAGCCAGTAGGCGCTCGAGCTCAGGCACGTCGACGATCCAGTTCAGCGCCTGGGCTGAGGCGTCAGACGCGTCAAAGCGGGTGGCGCCACCCGCGTCGCCAAACACCTGCATGGCCAGCACCGGGGTGGCGTGCGCCACTTCGGGCCAGCAGCGCAGGCCTTGAAGCAGTGCGCGCGAGGCGGCGTTGAGCGCATAGGCGCGCACGTCGCTGTGGCCTTCAGTGGGCGAAGCGACCTCGCCCAAACGCGGGTCGACCAGCGCCACGCGCAGGCGTTTGGAAGCCAGTTGCAGCGCCAGCGTGCGGCCCACAATGCCTGCGCCGCGGATACAGATGTCAAAAGGTCGTGCCATGCGTTGGATTGTAGGAGGCGCGGTATAAACCCCGCTGGTTCGCACCGCCACCAAAGAGAGAAACCGTGATGAAAACCCGCTTTTGCGTCCTTGCCGCGTACGCCCTGTTGCTCTCAGGTGCCCAGGCGATGAGCCTGCGAGAACTCCGAACCCTGGAGGCCACGCAGGACGGCGGCGACTTGTACGCCCGCTACTACCTGGTGGGGAGCGTGGAGGCCTTGCTGGAATCGGAGGCCTTTGCGGTGCGCGCTGGCGCGGCGCCGGGCATTTGCGTCAATGGCCGTCGGCTCGAACCCCAGATGGCCAAAGACCTGCTGGATACGGAACTGCGCCGCCATGCCGATGTGTATGAGGCGGACATGCCCGCCACGCTGGTGCTGCTAAACGCACTCAAAACGGTTTATCCCTGCAATTAGTTGCCTGTGCTGGGAAGGGCGCTGCCCAGCAAACCGGGCGCCAGTGCCGCGCCCAAAGCCGCCTTGAGCTGCAGCACGTGGTCCCAGGCCATCAGCCCGCCCAGGATGTTCGTCTTCACAAGTTCAAGTTGCTCCCACTTTTGCGCGGCATCGAGGTCTTTGAACACGCCAGACACCACCAGGCAGGTTAGGCCATGGATGGCAGAAAACGCGCTCACTTCGGCGCGCTCGCGGGCGGTGTCGGTGATCAGTTGGGCGTCGCGCAGCCCGTCGAGCGCCTGGCCCAACATAACGTAAGGGTGGGTTGGCAGCTCCGCCTCCTGCATGCTCCATATCACGGAGGCGGTGCCAAACGGGCCAAACATCAGTTGAAACAACGCCGGGTGGTCCAGGCCAAACTGGAAGTAAGCGTCCGCCCCCGCAGAAAACCGCGCCAAGCTGCGCAAGGCGACGTTGTCAGCCAACTGCGGCTTCATTTGGGCCACGCGCTGCAACCACAGCGCGCCCAGGGCTCCAAAGCCGTCATGCGCCAGCGCACTGAGTAGCTCCGACTTGTCGGCAAAGTGCCGGTACATGGCGCTGGGCGCCACGCCCAGGGCCGCCGCCGCCTGGCGCATGGAAAAGCCTTCCACGCCATGCGCGGCGATCAGCTCCAGAGCGAGCTTTTTCAGCGCCTGCGGCAAGTCGCCGTGGTGGTAATGGCCACGCGGGGGCTGCGAAGAGGCATCAACTTCCATGCGGCATTGTAGGGAGCGACTGCTGCGGCGCGAAGGCGCTGCGGGGCCCCGACGGACAGGGGGGCGAAGTACCATGGTTACGCTTTCATAAATGTTTAATAAAATAAATGTTGGCGACGATCACATTCTAATCTAAAGTTAACACCGTCCACATTTCGTGGATGCTACTTAGAAGGATTGACTCCAATGAAACATACGACGTACTTCCAATTCCTCGCAGGCACTGCCGCCGCGTTTGCGCTGGCAGGCTCCGCATTCGCCCAGACCAGCCCCGTGGGCCTGTGGCGCACGATTGACGACAACACCGGCAAGCCACGCGGCGAGGTGCGCATTGTCGAAACCCCCAAGGGCCTGAGCGGGCGCCTGGTGCGCAGCCTGGCGGCTGACCCGTCCAAAGAGCCCACCACCTGCAAACCCTGCACCGACGACCGCAAAGACCAGCCCATGGAGGGCTTGGAGCTGGTGCGCGGCGGCAAGCTGGCCGCAGACGGCCAGTGGTACGAGGGCGGCGAGATTTTGGACCCGGACAATGGCAAAACCTACACCCTGAAGATGCGGGTAGCCGAAGGCGGCGCCAAACTCACCGTCCGCGGCTACATCGGCCCCTTCTACCGCACCCAAACCTGGGAGCGCGTGCAATGAGCAGCCCCACCAAACCCACCGGCTTTGCGGTGATCACTGGCGCCAGCAATGGCATCGGGCTGGAGCTGGCCCACCTGATGGCCCAGCGCGGCCACGATTTGCTGCTGGTGGCGCGCAGCGCAGACCGCCTGGCCACGCTGGCCGGTGGTTTGCAGCGGGAGCACGGCGTGACCGTGCGCCACCTGGCGCTGGACCTTGCCGCGCCGGGAGCCGCCAAAACTCTGCACAGCTACTGCCTAAGCGAAAACCTTCCGGTCAGCATCTTGGTCAACAACGCCGGTTACGGCGACTACAAGCCCGTGGCAAGCGC
>CAIYQF010000191.1 GCA_903928325.1 uncultured beta proteobacterium
GCACGGTTTCGCAACTGGGGCACTTGATCCACAGGCCTTCCGGCACCGAGCGGCGGTCGGCGGGGTCGGTTTGTTGGATTTTTGGGGGGAGCAATTTTTCAAGCCAACTCATAGCGTGCCTCTTTGGGGTTGAAGGGGAGGTTGCGAAGCTGGGTCTGCCAGCACTCAGGCGTCCATCGCGGTGCGCACATCGTGCAAAAACGCTTGCGCGGTGGCCGCGACCTGCGCGCGGGGCGCATTTTCGATCAATTGGATGATTTTGCTACCGATGACGACCGCGTCGGCGACCTGGGCGATGGTTTTGGCCGTGGCGCCGTCGCGGATGCCAAAGCCCACACCCACGGGCGTTTGGATGTGCTGGCGGATGCGCGGCAGCATGGCGGCCACAGAGTCGGTGTCCAGCGTGCCCGCGCCCGTCACGCCCTTGAGCGACACGTAGTACACATAGCCTGAGGCTACGCGCGCTACTTGCTCCATGCGTTCATCGGTGCTGGTGGGCGCCAACAAAAAGATCAGGTCCATCTGGTGTGCGCGCAAATCGGCAGCAAAGGCCTCGCATTCTTCGGGCGGGTAGTCGACGATCAGCACGCCGTCCACGCCAGCCTGCGCCGCGTCTTGCACAAAGGGGCTGGAGACACCGGCGCCGGCATGTTTTTGGTCGTAGCGTTCCACTGGGTTGGCGTAGCCCATCAGGACCACGGGGGTTTGCTGGTTCGTCTGGCGGAATTGCCGCACCATGGCCAAGACCTGTACCAGTCCAATGCCGAACGACAGTGCCTGATCCCCAGCCTTCTGGATCACCGGGCCGTCGGCGCTGGGGTCGGAGAAGGGCACGCCGAGTTCGATCACGTCGGCGCCCCCGGCCACCATGGCGTGCATCAGCTCGGGCGTGACATCGGCGTACGGGTAGCCCGCAGTGACGAAGGGAATCAGCGCTTTGCGTCTTTGCGCTTTTAGGTTGGCAAAGGTGGCGTCAATGCGGCTCATGCTGTTGCCCCCGCTTTAAACATCGTGATGGGCTGATCACCGCCTTTAACCCCCTGGCCTTGGCAGCTGGGGCGGCAGTAGAAATCGGCATTGCTCAAGTCAGCGACAGTGCCAATGTCTTTGTCACCCCGGCCCGACAGATTGACCAAAATGGACTGGTCAGGTCGCATGGTATTGGCCAACTTCATGGCATAGGCCACGGCGTGGCTGGATTCCAGGGCGGGGATGATGCCCTCGGTGCGGCACAGGTAATGGAAAGCCGCCAGTGCCTCCTTGTCGGTAATGCCGACGTACTGGGCGCGGCCAATGTCGCTCAAAAAGGCGTGCTCGGGGCCCACGCCCGGGTAATCCAGGCCGGCACTGATGCTGTGGGTCTCTGTGACCTGGCCGTTGTCGTCTTGGAGCACATAGGTGCGGTTGCCGTGCAAAACACCTGCGCTGCCGCGCTGGATCGATGCCGAGTGTTTGCCACTGTCAAGTCCTTCACCGGCCGCTTCCACACCGATGAGCTGGGTGTTCTCGAACGGGATGTAGGGGTAAAAAATACCCATGGCGTTGCTGCCGCCACCCACGCAGGCGATCACCGCGTCGGGTTGGGAGTTGGCGGCGTGTTGCCGGGCCAGCATGTCGGGCATTTGGGCGATGCATTCGGTGCCGATGATGCTTTGAAAGTCGCGCACCATCATGGGGTACGGGTGTGGGCCTGCCACGGTGCCGATGATGTAGAAGGTGTTGTCCACGTTGGCCACCCAGTCGCGCATGGCTTCGTTCAAGGCGTCTTTCAGGGTGCGGCTGCCGCTGGTGACAGGCACCACAGTGGCGCCCAAAAGTTTCATGCGGTAGACATTGGGGCTTTGGCGCTTGACGTCTTCGCTGCCCATGTAGACCACGCATTCCAGCCCGTAGCGGGCGCAAATGGTGGCGGTGGCTACGCCGTGCTGGCCTGCGCCGGTTTCGGCAATCACGCGCGGCTTGCCCATGCGTTTTGCCAGCATGGCCTGGCCGATGGTGTTGTTGATTTTGTGCGCGCCAGTGTGGTTCAGGTCTTCGCGCTTGAGGTAGACTTGCGCGCCGCCCATCTCGCGGCTCATGCGGTCAGCGTGGTAGATCGGCGAGGGGCGGCCCACAAAATGCGCCAGCTCGGACTTGAACTCGGCCACAAAGGCCGGATCGTGCTGGTACTTGGCGTAGGCGTCTTTGAGCTCGTTGATGGCGTGCGTCAGGGTCTCAGACACAAAGCTGCCGCCGTATTTGCCAAAGTGGCCACTGAAGTCAGGTTGTTGGTAGGAGAACATGGTGTTTAAGGCATTCTTGCAAAGCGTTCGTCCGCTGCGCGAACCGCAGCGACAAACTGGTTGATCTTTTTGGGGTCTTTGATGCCCTTGAGGGTTCCGCCCCCAGGCGCATCGGCTTCTATGCCCGAGCTGACGTCAACCGTCAGTGATTTACAGCGCGGGCGCAGTTGGGCGATGCCATCGCCCACGTTTGCAGAGTCGAGTCCACCACTCAAGACGAGGTGAGCGTTGACGTTTGGAGGAAGAAGTGACCAATGGAATGCCTTGCCGCCGCCGCCGTATCCGTCGACGTGCGCGTCGAGCAAAATGGCTTGGGCCTTGGAATAAAGGTGTGCGTAGTTTACAAGGTCAAAACCCGCAGAATCCGGTCCCAGGGGAATGCGCGCAGCCCGCAGGTAGGGCCTCAGGCCTGCGCCCGCCATGTCAAAGCAAGCTTGCGGGTTCTCATCACCGTGGAATTGCGCCGTGCAATGGGGAACCATCGCGCAGGCAGCGGCCACTTCGGCGGCGCTGTGGTTCACAAAAAGCAGTACCGGCGCCACAAAGGGGGGCAGACGCCGTGCCAGTTCGGCGGCGCGCTGTATGCTGACCGCGCGTGGGCTCGCCGCGTACAGCACAAATCCTACGGCGTCCGCGCCAGCCGCCACGGCGGCGTCCACATCCTGCTCGCGCGTCATCCCGCACAGTTTGATACGGGTGCGGGTAGGCGCGGCTGGAAAAGGGCTCATGGAAGCCAATCATACGCAGGTGTGCGCTGCGGAATGCCGAAGTGCGCTGGGTAGCGGGGCCCCAAAAAATACAGGCCGTCTGGTGAAAACGTCGGCGCGGCGGCATTGCGGTTGCGTGCGTGGAGCACATCCAAAATCCACCGTGGCGATTCAGCACCTTGCCCGATGCGAACCAAACACCCCATGATGTTGCGAATCATGTGATGCAAAAAGGCGTTGGCCTCGAACTCAAATCGCCAATAAGCCCCTCGCTGCGTCACGTCAAGTGCAGTCAGGTGCTTTACCGGCGACTGGGCTTGGCACTGCGAAGCCCTGAAGGAACTGAAATCGTGCTCGCCCAAAAGATGGTGGGCTGCCTGTCGGATCGCCTCCGGATCCAGTTTCCTGTAAGTCCAACCCACACGACCTGCGTCTATGGTAGGGCGAACGTCGGATTCGCGCAGTACATAGGCGTAGCGCCGCGATGTCGCGCTGGCCCTGCAATGAAAGGAGGACGGCGTCTCCATGGCCCATTCCACGGCGATGTCACCCGGAAGGTTGGCGTTGGTGCCACGCAGCCATGATTGCTCGCTTCGTTGGACCTCGGTGTCAAAGTGAACGACCTGCATGAGGGCGTGTACGCCAGCGTCAGTTCTACCGGCGCAAAGTGTGGAGATACGGTGCTGTGTAAAACCCTTGAGGGCCGATTCAAGCTTGTCTTGCACGGTGCGACCAGACACCTGACTTTGCCAGCCTTGGTACGCCAGACCACAGTAGCTGACTCCTAGCGCAATCCGCATGCATGTTCCAGCCCACACGCGTGCAGCTTGCGGCACACCACCGTCACGCTAACTCAGCGAGCAAACTTTTCGCTCTGGTTTGGAGTAGCGCGTCACCGCTGGCGATAACTTCATCCAGCAAGGCACGGGCCCCTTCTTTTTCACCAATCCCGATAAATTGGACGGCCAATGCCAGAGTGGTTTCTAGACGTTCGGCGTCTTCGGTGGGAAGGTGAGCGGCTCGGGCGTCCGCAGGATGTGGGTTGCGAACCAGACCGGAAGTACTTCCTAAATGTTCGAAAATGGGCAAAGTAACGGAAGGTTTTGGGTTGCCGCTCGCCGATCCCTTCTCGTGCAGCTCCGGAGATTTCGCAGCTTCCAATGTAAACATGGACTGCACGAAGTTTGGTGCATCCAAAGGAGCATTGGCAGCAGGCGATGGCTCTGCGGGAGCGCGGTACCGGGGGTTGCCAGGGTCTAGCGCCCGACCAAGGTCTTTCACCTGATCCCATTCGGTGCTCTCGGTTCCGACCAATTTGGCGACCTCGTTTGCGCTGGCCTCAAAACCAACTGAATCGCCTCGTTTGGCATAGATTCCAAGCAGCTTGATGTAAATCGCTACGCGGTTGGGTGTTTGGCGCAAGCCTTCTTTCAAAATTTCTTCGGCTGGCAGGTCTTTCCCATAGGCCAAGTACACCTCGGCCTCGGCCACAGGGTCCAGATCATTGGACAAATCCAACTGGGTATCAGGGTAGGCGATGGTGCTGGAGCCCGCACTTGGTAATTCGACGGACGCGGCCTGCCGCCCCTCTCCCGTGTCAAACGCAAAATTTGAATCAGTACCCCATTCTGAAACCGCGCGCGTGTGTGCGTCAGCGACGGAACCCTGGGCGCTGCGTTTGCGGTACCACAGCAAGCCTCCCAGCGCCGCGATCACTGCTGCAGCGGCGCCTAACAAGCCGGGGCTATGGAGAAGTTTGTCCAATGTTTCATCGAGGGGGGCAACTGCAGCGTTTGGTGCAACAACGGGTACGGCGGCTACGCCGCCTTGCGCGCGCCCGGCTGTCGTCGGTGCTTCTGGTTTCGCGGGCTCTTGCACGGCAGCGGCAGGCCCTGAGGCCACCGCTGAAGGCTGTGCCGCCTTGGTTAGCTGGTTGAGCTCTTCGATATTTCGCGCAAGCTCTGCCGCCTGCGTAGCAGCATCCGCCTTGGTCCTTTGCCGGGCGATTTGCTCCATGCGCTCTTTTTCGGCTTTCTCCTGAACGGTGCCTTTGCTAAGCACCAATGCGTCTGCGGGCTTCGTACCGGTGGCCGCGGGTGTTGCATTGCTCTTGTCGCCTGTTCCCGTGTTGGATTTAGCGCTTCCCGCCACGCGACTGCCGCTGCGGAAGGACTGGTTTTGCTGGGCAACCATTTGGCGCGCTCGCGAGCTGCTGAAATTGGAAACGGCGGCCGCATCCGGAATGGTGATGATGGATCCTGCGCGGATTAAATTGACGTTGCCCCGAATAAATGCGTCAGGGTTTGCATTGAGGATGGCCAGCAGC
>CAIYQF010000192.1 GCA_903928325.1 uncultured beta proteobacterium
ACTCAAGCCTCCTAAAGAATAACGTCCCTAAACGTTTGGTAACAATGATTCAAAAACTTCGAAAACGTGAATCCCTTCGGAAATTCCGAAAAGCCTTCTAATATACCAGATCACCGGATCCAAAGGCGAACAGCATCCCACGCCCGGCCGATGAGGCCTGCTTGTTCCACCGCCTCCAGGGCGCCCAAAGGCAATTCGGCAAATACAAGGCCACCGACCAGCACCCGAAGCACCGCAACTTTCTGCCCTTTGGCAATGGGGGCGAGCAAGGGCTCGGTGCGCACCACCTCGGTCGTGAGTTTCGCCGCGCTGCCAGCGGGTAGGGCAATCACCAGCGATTGGGCCCCGCCGGCTCCCACCGTGTTGGACGTGCCTTTCCAAACCTTGGCCGTCGCCACAGTCTGCCCGGCGTCAAACAGTTTGACCGGCTCGAACGCGGTGTAGCCCCAGTTCAGCAGCTTTTGCGACTCGTTGGCCCGTGCGTTTTCGTTGGCCGCGCCCAAAACGATGGACAGCAGCCGCCGACTGCCCGGGGCGCTGCCGGCCACGGCCAGACCGTGGTAGTCGCGCTTGGCCGTGGCCACCATGCAATACCCCGCCGCCTCGGTGTAGCCGGTTTTCAGACCGTCAACGGTCGGGTCGCGCTGCAACAAAAGGTTGCGGTTGTTGTCATTGGCGGCCGGTGTGCCGGGGTAGCGGTATTTTTTGATCGCGTAATACCCCATGTACTGCGGGAAATCGGTCATCAATCGCGTGGCCAAAGTGGCCAGATCGCGGGCTGAGGTGGTGTGGCCGGCCTCGGCAAGGCCTTCCGGGTTCTTGTAGCCCGTGGACGTCATTCCCAGGCGTTTGGCTTGATCGTTCATCATTTGGACAAAATGCGCGGCGTCTCCCCCGACGCCCTCGGCCAAGGCCATGGTGGCGTCGTTGCCCGACTGCACGACCATTCCCTTGATCAGGTCTTCTACTGGAACCTGCATCTTGGGGTCGATGAACATGCGCGAACCAGGCATTTTCCATGCGCGCTCGCTCACACCAAAGGTCTGGGTGAGACTGATTTTTTGGGACTTCAGGGCATCGAACACCAAGTAGGCCGACATCAGCTTGGTCAAAGACGCAGGCTCCACCGGGGTATCAATGTCTTTAGCCGCCAAAATTTGTCCTGCTGTCAGGTCCAACAACAAGTAGGCGCGCGCCGCGACCTCCGGGGGCTGCGGGGTTTGCGCCGCCACGCTGGCGCAGCAAAGGGTCCAAATAAGAAGGAAGACGAATTTCATAGGTTTCAAGGACTCGGTATGGTGGAATAAACAGTTGCAGCGCTGGGACGTGGGTAGTACTGCTGCGAACCCCGGCTATGCCGACCGCTGGTAGCCCGGCAGACGCTTAACCGGCGGTCAGATAGAGGTCAAATGGCGCACCACCAGGCTGCGCAAAAGCGGCAATTGTCCATGAAAGAAGTGGGCGACCCCTGGAATCACCGTCACTGGCAGGTTTTGGGGGCGCGCCCAGTCCATGACGTCGACCAGTGGCACGGTATCGTCCTGTTCGCCATGAATGACCAACGTGCGCTCGTGCAATGTCCGCTCCACTGGTGCAACGGGGAATCGGCTCGCCGCCGTTCCCACCAACACCAGCTTGCTGATATCCCGCGCGACAGATAGGGCGTGTACCGCGTGGCTAGCGACGTATGCGCCAAAAGAAAACCCCGCCAAAGCCAAGTCGCCGGGCTTGGCGGCGGGTGGCCCCAAGTCGGCAGTGCAGCGCTGGACCACTGCCAACAGGTCCTGCAACTCACCTTGCCCGTTGTCATAAACACCTTGACTGGCGCCAACACCACGAAAATTAAAGCGCACCGCTTGCCAGCCGGTCTGAACAAATGCCCTCGCCAGGGTCTGCACCACTTTGTTGTCCATGGTGCCGCCAAACAAAGGATGGGGGTGGGCAATAACTGCCAGGCCGCGCGGAGATTGCCCCTGGGCCAACTCCGGCATGTCAAGCAGCGCCTCCAAAACGCCTGCCGGGCCCAGCAAACTGAGCTTGCGGGTGCTGGGGTTCATGGGGGTCAGCGCCCCAGGTGGGTGGGGACGACCAAGCGCTCGACGACTTTTCCACCAATCAGGTGGGTGTCCACAATGTCGTCGATATCCGACGCATCGACGTAGCTGTACCACACGCCTTCTGGATACACCAGCGCCACCGGACCGGCCGCGCAGCGGTCCAAACAGCCCGCTTTGTTCACCCTCACCTGTCCCGGCCCGGCGAGTCCGGCGTCGCGAATTCGCTTTTTGCAGTGGTCAAACCCGGCGTAGGCCTGGTTCTGGGCGCAGCAGTCTTGGCCGTTCTCGCGGTTGTTGAGGCAGAAAAAAATA